>DYPF01000065.1 GCA_020720105.1 Chloroherpeton thalassium | reverse complement strand
ACATTTAGGGTGAGGAAAAAATGATTATGGATTCTCGTTTGCACGGGAATGACAACCAAAAATAAATTCCCACTTTGATGGGAATGACTTATTTTAGAATTTCGCTTGAATGTTTATTGTTGGTCTTCCGACTTATTAACATCAGGAGGTGCATAATTAACTGTCCTTCCTAATAAAATTTCTTTTTGTGCGGGAATAGGCAGAGCACTGGCTAATCTTGCCTGAATAACATAGGGATTTTCACCGATTAAAAGAGCTTCGATACCCTCTATAATGATATTTATCTGTGAAATTTCTTTTGTATGCAAGTGTCGCAATTTATCTGCAATCGGCAACCAAACGATATTTGCCATAAAAATGCCCCACATAGTTGCAATAAAAGCAGTGGCAATATGATGAATAAGCACATTTGGGTCGCCACCCGCCGAAGCCAAAGTAGAAATTAAGCCCATTACAGTTCCGATAATACCCATTGTGGGAGAGTACCCTCCCATTTTAGCAAAAAGAGCGATATTTTCATTATGCCTTTCATTGATATTGCTAATTTCGAGGGATGCGATATTATCTAAAGTCTCAGGATCGGCACCATCTATAGCAACCTCAAGAAATTTTGCTAAATATGGATGTTGGATTCTTGGCAATTCTTCTTCGAGTGATAGAATTCCTTCTTTGCGAGATTTAACAGCATATTTATGTATAGAGTCAATTATTTCGATTGTATCAAAATGCTTTGGGAAAAATGCCACCTTAATAAGAATTGGTAATTTCTTGAATTGTTCCCAAGATGTACCAGCAATAGCAGCAGCAAAAGTGCCGCCAAAAACAATTAACATTGCTGGAAGCATAAATAATGCGTCTATCTTGCCACCTTCCCAAAGAAAGGCGCCGAAGATGGAAATTGAACCTAAAATTATTCCTATTAAAGTTGCTGCTGTCATAAAATGCAAATTACGAAATTATCTTATAAAATCAAACAAAGAATTTTGTAAAAGATTTCCTCCTACTTGTAGTGCATATTGCAAGGCATATTCATCTTTGGATAAATTCAACGCTGTTTTAGCAACATCTGCGTCAGACTTTTGGGATAAATAACCTTCCAACCGTAGATTTTCTTCAGAAATCTGATCTCTTAGAATCTGAAACCGATTTGATCGTGCTCCATTTCGCGAAGTTGTTTGATTAATAGCATAAGAATAATCTGCAATCTTCTTTTGGATTTCGTTCATTTTATTAACTTCATCAACAGCTAATACATTATCTACTCCGCGAGTAGTACCATCATCTGGGTTATAAGTAACCAGATTATACAGAGCAATCATTTGTTCAAATGCTCCAGTTCCATTAACACCAAATATTTCTTGGCTTTTTGTATTTACAATTTCTGTGGCTTTCTGATCTTTATTCAAAATTTTATTTTCTTGGTTTCCTTTGAATACAACACTTAGTCCCGAAGGATTGGTGTCTGTTGGTTCGGCTTCCACAAGTTCAAAAGGCATATCGTTCCCATTTGGTAGCGACTCATCAAAACTTTCTGCTTTAGTTTTAGTCCCAGCAAAAAGAAAGCTACCGTTATAATCAGCATTGCCATCACGAATAATATCTGTAATAATTCCTTTGATATAATTTCCTAATACAGATAAATTGCCCATATTCCCTACTTGTGTTCCGTCAATTGCAATTTGCCGAATCTTTTCCATCTTATCAGCAATTGCATTTAAGTAATTTTCTGTTTGTTGGAATTGAGAAATTTGCTCTTCTAAATTATCTAAATATTCACCATTCTGCTTGATTAAACTTGTTAATTTTTTGATTGGAGCAATTTTTTCGGGAGCATCACCCAAGCTAAGAATTTCCTTTCCAGTGGACATTCTTAATTGATTTTCATATCTTCTTTGCTGTATATCTTCCAAATTTTGTTTATATGGATTGATAACCGAATATTGGGTAACTCTCATCTTTATAATCCCAGATTAACAATAGTATTCATCATTTCATTTGCTGTGTTTATTACTCTTGATGAAGCCTCGAATGCTTTTTGAAATTTTATTAAGTTAACTGCTTCCTCGTCCAAATTTACTCCAATCAAAGATTCTCTTTGTGTTTCGATTTGTGTATTTATCATTTTGGAATTTGTCAGACCATTAGTAGCTTCAGCAGTTGCGAAGGATACTTTTCCAATATAATTTGCATAATATTCAGTTGGATTTTGTCCGTCAAGAAAACTTCTATCCTCCAAAATTCTGGCAATATCAAGAGCAACTTCGTTATTGCCTGGTTCATTTGGCTTAGATGATAGTGGAATATCAGAGGGTTTACCTAAAATATCTTCCGATAGTTTAATCAATGATGCCGAAACAAATCCTGCACTTGGCTCAAAGAATGATCGCCCAACTGGTGCAGTACCTTTATCGTTCAATCCATAACCAGCCATAGTTTTTGAATTTACTTGCTGTGCTAAAGCATTCGTAAATTCATCTAAACTTTTAGTTATCGAAAAACCATTTGTTGATTCTTTATCATCAAATACAACATTATAAAACTTTAAATAGCTTGCCACTTGCCCGGATTGGGGCAATATTAATGTTGAAGATTCTGTTACTGGATTATATTTTATAATTTCTAATGTTCGTTCGCTTGTAACAGAATTGATAGACTCGGAAAGTCTAAGTTCACTTGCATTTTGATTTGTAATAATATTAGATCCATTGATGAATAAATTAGCACTCCCATCTTCGTTATAAGCAACATTTACCGAAAACATTTTAGAAAGTTCTTCAATCTTAGCCGCTCTTTCATCAATGTAAGTGTGTGCAGCATTATTAGTTTGAGCACTGGAGGTAACAATATTATTATTTAAGTTAGAGATTTCCACCAATAATTGATTTGCTTTGGTTAGCTCTTGTGATAATGTAAGTTTTATATCATTTCTAATTTCGGTCATTTCATTCGAAGTATAATTAAGTCTTTCGGCTAATGTTTGTCCTTGCTCAAGCAAATATTGTCGAGTAGCAATATCTTCAGGATTTATCGAAACTTGATTGAAGGTTGTCAGAAAGCTTGTTGTTAGCTCGTTTATGCCATTATCACTTGGTTCGCCCAAAACTGCATCAATTTTTTGATATAATTCCTGTTCTATAGTATAATTCTGAACTTGAGCGGTTGAGCTACGAATTTCTTTATCTAATAATTCTTGTCTGAAGTTGCGCAATAATCCTACTTGACTGCCTGTACCAACATATTGTCCGTTTGATTTGATTGGACTGGTTTCGTTTATTACTGCAGACCTGCGGGAATAACCTGGAGTATTGACATTAGCAATGTTATTCGAAGTTACATCTAACCCGAACCGCTGTGCTAAAAGAGCCTTTTTTCCAATTTCTAATGAATAAAAACTTCCCACAATTGCCCCAGAATTAATTTATGAAGGATTGGTTTGCTTGCTCAAATTTCTGAACGAACTTAGTCAATTCTATTACAGCAGGCTTAATATCGGTTTGCCGAGTTCTTGAAATAAATTCTAAATAATCTTTGCATTCATCAAGCAGTCCTTGAATTTGTACAAGATTTCTCAACCTTGATAATCTATCATCATTATTATTATAGTCATTAACAAGCTCAGGAAGTTTAGAAACACATAATTCCAGATTATTACGAGTATTTAATAAACTTTTTTCAGTTAATCTTTTGCAAAACTTATTCATTACTTCAGTAAATATAATACTTTCTAAAATTAATTTATTTCTCTTGATATTAATTGATTTAGTCATTTTCATTTCTCCTAAACTTTCACATTATAAATTTGATTTGTCCCATTGGTTACTAACGAAAGTATATTGCTGAAGCTAACTTTTGCTCGGTTTGCAAGTAATCTATTTGTTAATAAACCATTATATAGTCTTGTATGAATTTCCTTCATTTCGTCACGATATTTCAGTAATTGTACGCCTTCGTTGTGATTTACATATCTCGATAATTCAGACATTGTAATAGATGATGCTTCGCTCCTTGTGATGCCCAAGAATGACGCGACCATATTCAATCGTGATAGTTCTAATGAACGTATCTTCTTAGATATTTCTTCTTGATAGTTAGATAGCTCAGCTAATTCACTTATTTTTAATTTAACTAATGCTACTTGCTGCTTTTGAACAATTTTTAAAAGTTCTTCTAACAAAGCTTTTTCTAACTCAACAATTTTAATAATTTTGTTAATCATAATTTTTCCCCCGATTATGAATTTTCATATTTTTTATGATAAGCTAATACTTTTTCTACATATTGTTGTGTTTCTTTGAATGGTGGAATCCCATCATATTTGATTACATTACCTGGTCCAGCATTATATGCTGCAAGTGCTAATTTCATATTTCCATCAAATTTTTTCAATAATTCATTCAAGTACTTTGTTCCACCATTGATATTTTCTACTGGATCAAATGAGTTTTCCACTCCCAAATAGTCTGCAGTCCCATCCATTAATTGCATCAAACCTTTGGCACCTACTTTAGAGATTACGTCACTTTTTCCTGCTGATTCGGCAGTAATTACAGCTTTAATCAAAGGTACTGGCACATCATATTTTGCCGATGCTTCGGTTATAATTTTATCATATTTGTTAATTCTTGTTTCCACTCTTGATACAAAATTTTCGTGATTACTTATATTTGGTTTATTACTTTCAGTTGATTTACTACTTTCATTATTAGAACTTGATTCAGCTATTATATTTATTTCTTTGCTTTTATTATCTGTTTGGTTATCCTCTGGATTATTCTTCACTTTTTCTAATATGTTTTGAATATCAGGAATAATTTCTTTTACTTTTTCTTTGGCATTTTCTGTTAAATATTCACCAGTTAAGTTCTTATATATTAGATTGGCAATACCTATGCCACCAATTGAATTTGATATATGCTCTGAAAATAACATTTGATTATAGCCCATTAATGTGTCGCCACCAAAAGATAAACTATCACTACTTTCTTCGGAATTCATTGATGAACTCGAGCCAAACAGCCCACTTTTTATTTCTTTCAAAAACATATTAACAAAAATTGCTTCAAATCCACGTGATGCTTTCTCAATTCCCGTCTTTTGTTCAGTGGTTAAAATTCTACTATTTGTTGAACTTTCTCCAACTTTCTGAATTTGCTCAAAATATGATTTTTGAAAATCAATTTGTGTTAAATTTGGATTAGAATCAATACTTAACATATAATATTCCTATTGAAATTATTGAAATTATTGAAATTATTGAACAATCAACTCACCTTGCAGTGAGCCAACTTCTTTGAGTGCTTGGAAAATCGAAATTAAATCTCTTGGTTTTAAATTTAGTGCATTTAGTGCATTTGCCATATCTTGAACTGTTGCTCCTTGCACAACTAACGCTTTTGCCTCGTTCATCTCTTCGTTAACTGAAATTTCGGCAGTTTCCACTGGGCTTGGAGGTCTAATTGTGAATGGTGCAGGCTGCGGAACTAATACTTGTTTTTGGATAGTTATGTCCAATCCGCTATGTGCAATTGTTGCAGGTAGCAATTGTACTGTACCACCAACTACTATTGTTCCTGTCCTTTCGTTAATTACAACCTTAGCCACTTGATCAGTAATTACATTCAATGCTTCGATTTGAGTTATTAATTGAGTTATTTGATTTTGTGTAGAACCAGTTGGCAATGTAACTTCTACCGCTCCTGCATCGAGAGTTACTGCTGCAGTTGCTAAGTTTGGCAATCCAGCGATAGCAGTTTGAATTCTTGTTGCTGTGGTAAAGTCGGGATCTCTTAATAGAATTCTTATCTTATTATCATTTATGTATGTGGAATTCATATCCATTTCTAATATCATTCCATTTGGAATTCTTGCTGTTGTTGCTACGTTTTTGGCAACTCTCGAACCATAAGCTGCAAAATCGTATCCACCAACTGATATTGCACCTTGGGCAGTACCTATAACATTTCCATTCCCAAGAGAAATTGGAGTGAGAAGCAAAACCCCGCCTTGAAGTGAGTTAGCATCTCCAATCGAAGAAATTGTTACGTCTACTTTTGAACCTGTTTTCATAAAACTTGGAATATTTGCAGTAATCATCACAGCTGCAACATTCCTTACTCTCGAGTTCTTCTGTGGAGTTGTAATTCCAAATCTTTTCAATAGATTCATCAAAGATTGGTTAGTGAAATATGTTTGTGGATGGTCGCCAGTATTGTTTAGTCCTGTGACCAATCCATACCCTATTGCTTGAACAGTTGAATTTCCCTGAATTGTGGCAATATCTTTAATCCTTGCAGAATAAGAAAATTGCACTGTTATCAGCAGAGCAATCAAAAATTTCAAACCTGTATATATTATTTTTTTCATCTTTTTCGCAACATTTTTAGAATAAATACCTTAGAAACTTTGTAATCAATCCTGGTTCTTGTACTTCAGATAAACTACCATCACCCTGAATAATTAATGTTAGATTCATTATATTATATGAATAAACCATATTCTCCGAATTAATATCAACGGGTCTGATTAATCCTTCCAAAGTTATCGTTTGTTGTTCACCATTGATTTTAGTTGTACGTGTTGCTTGGATTTTTAAATTTCCAACTTCATCTATTTCAATAACTTTGGCAGTTAATTTACTTTTGATAGTTTCGTTACGGTTAGTTTCACCAGTTCCAGAAATTTTATTTCCTGTTCCAATATTTCCACTATACGTACCGCCAGAAGTTCCTGCTTCAAATCCAACAGAACCATCGTATTTTGATTCGCGCTTTGTATCTGTATTTGCAGAATTATTTGCTTTTGTCTCTTCAACAATTAGTATTAGAACAGCATCTCCTATCTTATTTGCCTTTACATCAGAAAATAACGATCTACTTGCATTTTGTAGAAATTGAGCTTGAGCCACAATTGGTAAAATTGCTATTATTACTAATAATATTAATATATTCTTTATAGATTTCATTTCTTACTTTAATTTAATTTGAACTAAATTTCCACTAATTACTTGACCTTCGACATCTTGTTTTGTATTGTCACTATTCCTTTTCAATCGTATATAATCTCCTACGCTTCCGTCTTGCATCGCTACTGCAGTTGTAAGAATTCTTACAGAACCCGAAGTAACTTCCAAATTCACACTTTGTCCCTTTTTAATAACTTTATTTGAACTTAATTGTGATTTTGTGATAACTTCTCCTTTTTTGATTTTTTTCCGTGAGTTTTTACCCAAAACTTCGCTTTCATTTTGAATAATTTCATTTACATCTGAGATTTGTCTGTTGGAATAAGTTATTGCATCGGGTTCAATCTGTTCATTAGGAAAAATATCCCTGTTGGCAACAATAACTTGCATAATAATTTCAATCCTAAATGGGATTGAAAAAGTTTTGATTAATTCATCATTTGCAAAAAAGCTAAGTGATAATTCTTGAATTGCACTTGTATGATTTTCTTTGAAGGAAAATTTTGCTTTTACCCCTTTTTGGTCGAATGTTAGAGTATTCAATCCTACTAAAATTTCAGGAATAGCATTATCCCCATAAATTCCTTGAATATATTTATTAGCTAATTCTTCGATTCTTTCAGCAGAAAATGTAGATTGAGCAAAAAGTAAATTTGCTGGGATAGAAAAAGCTATCGCAGCAAACAAAAATAACTTTAATATTTTTTCAAAACTTTTCATTTATTTTTATCATCGTTTAAGATTTACAGCTGTTGCCAAAATGTCATCAGCAGTTCTTACAGATTTACTATTTAGTTCATACGCTCTTTGTGCAGTAATCATATTCACCATTTCTTCTACAATATCCACATTTGATGTTTCCAAATGGTATTGAAGAATTTCACCTGTATTATTCTCGCCCGGTGATTCGAAGAATGCTTTACCCGAAGCTGGAGTTTCCACATACAAATTATCACCAGTTGCCCGTAAGCCAGCTGGATTGATAAAACGAGCTAATTCAATTTGACCAAGTGATTGCGCATCGGTCTCACCATCTAATAATACTTCCACATAGCCATCGCGAGATATTTGCACTTCTGTAGTATCTTCTGGTACAGTAAAACCGGGTTCCACAATATAACCTTGCGAATTTACAATTTGTCCCATTCTATCCACTCTAAAAGTACCATCGCGAGTATATGCAATAGAATTATCAGGTTTGCGAATCATAAAGAAACCTTCACCATTGATAGCCATATCGAGAGAATTTCCTGTTTGTTGCACATCGCCTTGCGAATACACTTTGGTTGTAGCTACAAGCTCAGTACCCGATCCAATCTGCACTTCATTCAATGGTTCCACACCCAAACGCGAAACAGCTCCCGCTGGACGTAGAGTTTCATATAATAAATCTTGAAATTCAGGACGGACTTTCTTAAAGCCGGTAGTATTAACATTAGAAATATTATTCGAGATAATCTCTACAAACTTTTGTTGGGCATTCAGTCCTGTTGCTGCTGTTCTTAAAGTTTTATCCATTTTATCCTCCCGATTCTTTTGAATTAAACAAATGTTAATTACAATTAAACTAATTTCTAATAATATCTTCCAAGTGCTATAGCTTTATCCAATGTTCCGTCATTAGTTTGAATCACTTTGCTTCCTGCTTCAAACATTCTTTGTGATTCAATCATTTGCACCATTTCGCTCACTATATCTACATTTGAGCTTTCAAGCCATCCCTGGCGTACCTTGACTTTTTCGGAGTCAAGGTACTTGACGTCACTAATCCCTGTGACTATAAATTCACCATTGGAAATTCTCTGCAATTCCTTTTGCTCGTCTGGTTGCACTATCACCAACTTCCCAATTTCTTGGTCATTAAGAAAAACCTCACCTGTTTGGGCAATCCTAAAATTTGTTGCTCGCCCATCTTGAGTTTCCAATGGATTAGAAAAATATTCAGTAGAAACACGAATTGCACCATTTTCGCCAATTAACATTTTGCCATCACTGCGGGTAATCGTGCCATCTTCTGCTAAACGGAACTCGCCATTTCTACTTAAAAACTGCTTCCCTTCAAAATCTTCCAATAAGAAAAATCCTTCTCCATCAATAGCAACATCAAATGGATTATCTGTTTTTTGGAAGGCTCCTAACGAGTAGTCGTAATATGAACCAATTGGTGGATCATTTTGCTCTACATCGCCTTTCACGTTATAAAAATTTGCTCGAGCGTCAACCAAATTTCTCTCAAATACATTAGCACGCTTAAAACCATTAGTAGAAGTATTTGCGATATTATTTGCAATTACTTCCAACCGAGTTTGTTGGTTTTGCATCCCTAATGCAGCAGTGAAAAATTCTTTTAACATCCGATCTTAATTATTTTTATTTATATTTCAATTTTATTTTACAAGAAATATGCCTATCAAACTATATAAGTTTTCCACATTCTCTATAAGTTATTATTTATCTATATATTAGATAATTTTAGCTGAACAATAATCTATTTTTTTTCTAAAAATATTCAGTTTTGTTTGCTTTATATTATCCATTTTTGCAATTTTGTATATTATTATTCACCAATTTTTGAAAATAATACTTTTATTATGCAAATTGAGCCAGAAAAAGATAAATTGAATTTGGAAGATGAGCCAAAAACCATCAACCAAAACATAGAAAATGAAAATATTGAAACTGAAAAATCCAGTAATGAAGAAATGAAGTTTTCTGACCATTTGAATGAATTGAGAAAACGACTTTTTCTTTCAGTCATTGGTTTGGTTGTAGCTATGATAATCTCTGCTTTTTTTGTGGATTTTCTTATTAATTCAATACTTTTGCATCCAGCAATGGAGCATAATTTAAAATTACAGAATTTGCGTCCGTTTGGTCAACCAATGTTATATTTCAAGTTAATTTTTTTAGCAGGTTTTGCACTTTCAATTCCTTGGTTTTTTTACCAAATATGGAAATTTATCGCACCTGGCTTGTTCCAGAATGAGCGTGGTTGGGTGTTGTGGATAGTCTCGTTTTCTGTAGTTGCATTTATGCTCGGCACTTTCTTTGCATATTTTATTTTGCTACCATCTATGGTGAAGTTTGCAGCGAATTTTGGTAGTCATTCTATAGAAAATATCATAGACATCAATGAATATATTTCGTTCTTCACAACAATTCTACTTGCAAGTGGGCTAATTTTTGAGCTTCCAATTGTTACATTTATTCTTGCTAAATTGGGTTTGGTTAATTCTAAATTCTTACGAAAATATTGGCGACATTCTCTTGTGGCAATTTTGATTCTTGCTGCGGTCATTACTCCCACACCCGATCCAATAACTCAATTAATTTTTGCTGCTCCGCTTGTCTTACTTTATGAAATTAGCATTTGGATTGCTAAAATTGTGGAAAAAAGTAAAGCTAAAGAAACAGAAAAAATACAAGAATAAAATAATTATAATGCAAAATTTTCGTCAATCAAACAAATTTAATTAATTCAATGAACAAAGTTGGTTTATTCCCCTTAGGATTGGTATTGTATCCTAAATCTTCATATCCTCTTTACATTTACGAAGAGAGATATAAGGCACTTATTAATGAATGCTGGAATGAACAAAAATTGCTCGGAATTACTTTGCTTTCACCCAGTAAAATGTCCGAAGTTGGTTGCTTAACCTATGTTTCAGACATTATGAAAGTGCAAGATAGTGGAGAAATGGAAATCCTTGTTACAGGCAAGAATCGCTTTAGAATTAAACAAATCTTAGATGGCAACAAGCCCTACTTAGAAGCAATTATCGAAAAATTCGAAGACACCGACTCCTCTATTAACCCCAATTTGCTTGGAAATGTCTTAGACATTTATAATGAAATTGCCCGAAAAGTAAAAAAGTTCAAGATACAAGAGATAGATTTTGATAGCATTAGTACTAACCAACCTTCATTTAGTTTTGCACTAAAATCAGGTTTATCGCTCGAAGAAAGACAAAAACTTTTAGAAATGCAAAGCGAAAATCAAAGATTAGAAATGCTATATAGTCATTTGAAATTCCTTCAACCTATTGTAGAAAAAGCAGAAGGAATTGAAAGAATAGCTCGAAACGACGGCTATTTTTCCATATAATTTTTCCCAAAAGAATAAATTCGTGGGCAATAATAATAACCCCCAACACCCAACTCCCAATATACCTACTTCAACTAAAATTAATTAACATTTTGAATTACTTTTATATCATTTTTCTAATTTTGTATTATATTTAAAAGCATTTACAAATAATTGGAGTAAATTATGGCAATAGATTATAAAACAAGTGGCGTGGATATCCAAGCTGGTGAAGAAACAGTTGATAAAATCAAGCCGATGATTAAAAAAACTCATCGCAAGGAAGTTCTTTCTGAAATTGGTTTGTTCGGTGGTTTTTTTGATGCAAAATTTCCCGATTATAATCATCCTGTATTGGTAGCAAGTACTGATGGAGTGGGAACTAAACTCAAAGTTGCCTATGCAATGAATAAACACAATACCGTAGGCAATTGCTTGGTAAATCATTGCGTTAATGATATTTTAACTTCGGGTGCTCGCCCTCTATTTTTCTTAGATTATTTTGCAACAGGAAAATTAAATCCCGAAATTGCCACTCAAGTGATTGAAGGTTTTGCAAATGGTTGCGTAGAAAATGGTGTTGCTTTATTGGGTGGTGAAACTGCCGAAATGCCTTCAATTTATTCTGGCGAGGAATATGACGTGTCGGGCACAATTGTAGGTGTTGTGGAAAAGGACAAAATCGTTGACGGCAAAAAGATAATTGAAAATGATGTGTTGATTGGATTGCCTTCTAACGGATTGCATACAAATGGGTATTCTTTAGCTCGGAATGTGCTTTTTAGTAAGTACAAAGTTGATGAATATGTTGATTCGCTTCAAAATACAATTGGCGATGAATTGCTTAAAATACATAGATCATATTTAAAAATAATTGATCCATTACTTAATACTGATTATTTAAAGGGAATTTCGCACATTACAGGAGGCGGTATTATTGGCAATACTAAGCGAATTATTCCGAAAGGTTTGAAATTGCAAATTGATTGGAGCAGTTGGGAATTGCCTGCAATTTTCAAATTAATTCAAGAGACAGGCAATATTGCAGATGCCGAAATGAGAAAGGTCTTCAATCTGGGCATAGGCTTAATTCTCGTTGTTGCTAAGCAAAATGTAGATTTAGTTCTCGAGGTTCTTCAAAACGAAAATCCAAAGATAATTGGTAAAGTTATATCAGAATAAATATTGAGG
>DYPF01000347.1 GCA_020720105.1 Chloroherpeton thalassium | reverse complement strand
TATGACCCACAAATTGGGCGGTTCTTGAGTGTGGATCCTTTTTATGAGGCATTCCCCAGCCAGTCGGCATATTCATATTCGTTCAATAACCCAATCTCCTATTCCGACCCCACAGGCTTAGCACCCGAGAAGGAGAAAGGCGGCGGGAATAATTTTACGAAATAATTTTGTAATTTTGTAGAAATTGTTTTTTGGAATTACATTGATAAGTAATAAGAGATTGTATATAATTGCAGGACCAAATGGAGCAGGTAAAACAACTGCTTCAATGGAGTACTTAAAGGCTGACCTGCATTGTATGGAATTTGTAAATGCAGATAATATTGCTTATGGATTATCACCATTTCAACCTGAAAAGGTGGCTATTGCAGCTGGAAAGTTGATGTTAAAAAGAATAGATGAATTGCTTGAGTTACAAGTTGATTTTGCTATTGAAACGACTCTTTCATCCAAGCAATTAATTAGTACAATTGAAAGGGCAAAAGAAAAACATTACGAAATAATTTTGCTTTTTTATTGGTTAGATAGTGTTGATTTGGCTATTCGAAGAGTTGAGAATAGAGTTGCAAATGGAGGTCATAATATACCTAATGATATAATTGAGCGAAGATATAATCGTGGAATCATTAATTTATTCCAAGTTTACAAAAACTTGGTAGACTATTGGCTCTTGATTGATAATTCTAACATTAATCCAGAAATAATTGCCGAGGGAACTTCACAAGAAATAAAAGTAAATATTGAAAATAAATGGAAAACAATAAAGGTTAAATATGACAAAGAAATATGAAACCATAAAAACCAAAGTGATCCAAGGGACGATACGAGGAATTCAGAAAGCAGTCCAAGAGCAAGTTAGACAAGGTAAAAAACCTGTTGTGAACTCAGATAATGGAAAATAAGTGATTCTTGAATATGGATCCGCTATTGTTGGAACGAAGTAGAAATCCCGATTTATCGGGACCAGTCGGCATATTCATATTCGTTCAATAACCCAATATCCTACTCCGACCCCACTGGCTTAGCACCCGAGAAGGAGAAAGGTGGCGGGAATCGGCTGATGGGAATATTTGATTTTAGTATTATTAAAATAATTAATCAAATTTTCCGTAAATATTGTTTTTAGAGGAATTTATGCCCGAAATTTCAAGATTTTTTGGAATAATTATTACAATGAATTTCAATGATCACAATCCACCTCATTTACATGCCGAATATGGTGAATATGAGGCTATTTTTGACTTCCAAAATAACATTATTATTGAAGGAAATTTACCAAAAACAGCAATCAAATTAGTTAGGAATTGGATAAATTTGCATAAAGTAGAACTTTTAGAAAATTGGAATCTAATGAGAAATTCAAATATTCCAATTAAAATCACACCTTTGGAGTAAAGATGAATAAGATAGAAAATATAACATACTTAAATAATTATACTATTAAAGTATTATTCGATGACGGATTTAGCAAAGAACTCGATTTTTTAAAATTGATTGAATTCAAAGGAATAGCTGAACAATTAAGAAATATTGAATATTTTAAACAGGTAAAAATTCTCCGAAATGGAAGAAGTTTCGGCTGGGATAATACTTATGATTGTTGTGCTGATTGGGCAAGAAAATTGTAGCATTTTATCCGATATATTTTCAGCAACTTTTCCCGTTTCAAGATATTCTGAAATTCTGTTTGCAATTTCAATTTTCCCACCGCTACTACTTATTCCAATTTCACGGCAAAAACTCATCAATTCAGATTTCAACCAATAAAAATCATTGAAGTCTTTTATGTTAATTTTTTTGTCTAAAATTAGTCTTTCTTTATCCATTATTATAACCTGCTTTTCCGGTTGCATCAGTTATAAAACCAAAAGGTAATTTGCCGACTGTTTGATTTTCAAAATCAAAAATAGTATCGTTTCCCATTTGGCTGTAAGAAACTTTATTCTCAACTTGACTGTTCTTTTGTGCTGAATTGCCACATGATGCAATGCTCAACATAATTGCGATTGAGATTATTAATGTTTTCATATTTACTCATTTTTAAATTTATTCTCTAAAAGTTTTTCTTTAAACTCC
This sequence comes from Chloroherpeton thalassium, assembly GCA_020720105.1. Taxonomy (GTDB): domain Bacteria; phylum Bacteroidota; class Ignavibacteria; order Kapaibacteriales; family UBA2268; genus GWF2-33-9. The sequence continues at coordinate 31 of DYPF01000347.1, read as the reverse complement.
GACCGGAACGTATAAGCAAAAATTAGCATTA
>DYPF01000064.1 GCA_020720105.1 Chloroherpeton thalassium | reverse complement strand
GAAAAATAGTGTTTGAAGGTAATAATATGCTGATAATACCAAAAAATATATATTATAGAGCCTTTCCGCCGTATTTATGAGCCTTTCCGTTGTATTATAGAGGAGTATAAATTGTTATTGTTCTATAATTATTTAATAATAAAAAAACCTTCCGAAAGTTTGTAGCCTTCGGAAGGTTAGAATGAATAGAAATAATTTACATACCTCTGCGATATCTTCCTCCAACTTCATATAGAATGCGAGTAATGTCTCCCATAGAACAATGATTAACAGTATTAAGCAATTCTTCGAAAATATTACCTCCGGTTAAACAAACTTTACGCAATCTCTCTAAATATATAGTTGATTCATTTATATGTAAAGCCTTGAAACGAGTTAAATCATCTATTCGAATATCTTTTTCATTATCAGAAGCACGAGTTATCTCCATATTCTCATAATAATTAGATGAATTAGAAGGTAAAAAAGTATTTACACCAATAACTGGATATTCTCCATTTTGTTTTAAATATTCATAATACATAGATTCCTCTTGTATCTTTGAACGTTGATATTGGGTTTCCATAGCTCCCAATACTCCACCTCTGCGAGAAATGTTTTCATACTCTTTTAGGACTGCTTCCTCAACTAAATCAGTTAATTCATCAATAACAAAAGAACCTTGAATAGGATTTTCATTATACAACATACCAAATTCCTTTGACAGAATCAATTGAATAGCCATTGCCCTACGAACAGACTCTTCGGTAGGAGTAGTAATGGCTTCGTCATAAGAATTTGTATGTAAAGAATTGCAATTGTCATACATTGCAAGCAAAGCCTGAAGCGTAGTACGAATATCATTAAATTCAATCTCTTGAGCGTGAAGCGATCTACCAGAAGTTTGAATATGATACTTTAATTTTTGACTTCTATCATTAGCATTATAACGATTTTTCATTGCAACTGCCCAAATTCGCCGAGCAACACGACCTATTACAGAATATTCTGGGTCCATTCCATTAGAGAAAAAGAATGATAAATTAGGAGCAAAGTCATCAATAGGAATACCTCTGCTAAGAAAATATTCAACATACGTGAATCCATTAGCAAGTGTAAATGCTAATTGTGTAATTGGGTTAGCACCCGCTTCGGCAATATGATAACCACTAATACTTAATGAATAATAATTGCGAATATTATTGCTTGAAAGATATTCTTGCAAATCTCCAATAATTTTAAGAGCAAAATCAATAGAAAATATAATTGTATTTTGTGCTTGATCCTCTTTTAACATATCAGCTTGAACAGTTCCACGAAGTTTTCGGAAAGTATCAAGTTTCAAATTATCTTTATCAATGTCATTTAGAATGCGTCCATTAGCTTCTAACTTTGCAATTTCTCTATTATAAGCTGTCATAAAATAAAAAGCAACCATAATAGGAGCAGGAGCATTGATTGTCATTGAAACTGAAGTTAATGGATCAATTAAATCAAATCCTTTAAGCAAATTATCCATATCATCAATAGTACAAATAGAAACACCACTTTCACCTATCTTTCCATAAATATCAGGACGAATGTCAGGATCTTCAGCGTAAAGAGTAATACCATCAAATGCCACAGAGAGACGTTTAGATGGATCGCCTTCAGTTAAATAATGAAATCTTTTGTTAGTTCTTTGAGGTCCGCCTTCGCCAGCAAATTGTCTTTTAGGATCTTCTGTAGTTCGTTTAAAAGGAAAAACACCAGCGGTAAAAGGAAACTCACCAGGGAAATTCTCTTTACGATAAAAACTAATCATATCGAACCAAGAATGATAATTAGGAAAAGCGATTTTAGGTATCTTTATACCCGACAAACTCTTCTTACTCATTGGTAACTTAACAACTTTACCTTGAATATTATAATCGCAAACTTCCAAATCAAATTCAGCCTTTCGTTTGTCGATATCAGACAAGAATTGCCTTACATCTGGTTCTAATTGAGCATCAAAATGATTTCGCAACCTTGTAAGTTCAGTAATAACAGACGCATCTTGAGTGATATTGAGAGTATTATTAATTGATTGAATTTTATCTGCAATGTCAGCTTGTTTAGCTGCATTAGAATGATAATTGCGAATAGTTTCTGCAATCTCGGCAAGATAATTATTTCTTTTATGTGGAATGATATTAGTTTCTTTTTTATAATTAGTAGGTAATAAATCAATTAATTCATTATTAACATTAATTGGAATATGTTTATCTTTAATTGAAGCAAGAATATCTGTAAATAATCTATTAAGACCTTGATTATTAAAATGATTACTACTAACAGCATAAACAGGTAAATTAGATTCTTCAAGAGGTTTATTATGGTCGATAGATACAGAATGATTACGCAAATAATGAATCATAACTTCGCGATAAGCATCTTCACCGCCGACTTTCTCAGCTTTATTAATTGCAATAAAATCTGCATAATCTAACATATCAATTTTCTCTAATTGAGAAGGAGCACCAAATTCAGCAGTCATAACATACATTGAAATATCACTTATATCAGCGATTCTACTATCACCTTGACCAATTCCACTTGTTTCTACAAAGATGATATTAAAACCACCAGTTTTGAGAAGTTTAATTGAATCCGAGAGAGCAATAGACAGCTCGTTCCGACTTGAACGAGTAGCAAAACTACGGAAATATACACGATTATTATATATTTGATTATACCTTATTCTGTCGCCAAGCAATGCTCCATTAGTTTTAGACTTAGTTGGATCCACAGCAAGAATCGCAATACGAGTATCAATAGTGTAGCTAAGGAATTTGCCAATCAATTCATCAATCAAAGAGCTTTTTCCGCTTCCACCTGTACCAGTAACACCAATAACTATAGATTTATGATGATTATATTTATCAATAATCTCCATAACTTGCTTTAAATTGTCGCAATTACCATCGCAATCTTCAATTAAAGTAAGTTGTTGAGCAATATCTAAATAAGAATTAGACGCATTATTCTTTACCAAATCTTCAGAAAATATAATATTTTTTCTATCTGACTTTGCGCGTTTGATTTTGTCCATAATATCATCAGCAATTCCATCAATTCCAATCTTCTGACCATCTGTTGCATGGTAAAGACGAGTAACTCCATATTCTTCTAAAGCAGAGATTTCAGCAGGAGTAATCACTCCACCGCCGCCACCAAACACTTTAATATGAGCGGCATTGTTATCCTTAAGACTATCAATCAAATATCTGAAATATTCATTGTGTCCACCTTGATAAGAACTGATGAGAATGCCATCGGCATCTTCTTGTAGAGCAGTGAGAATCACTTCGCCAACGCTACGATTATGCCCAAGGTGAATTACTTCGGCACCACGCTTGAGCAACAATCTGCGAAATAGATTTATTGATACGTCATGACCATCAAATAATGAGGCAGCAATAACAACTTTAATTTTATCCATATTAATACTTTTTTATATTTTAACAAATTTAGTTTTACAAATTAATGATTTTAAAGAAAATTTAAACAAATATCTTATAGAGAAATTTGAATTTTATTCAATAACAACAATTTCCACAGGAACTACACCCGAATTTACCATATCTATTATTAGCGCCGCAGCTTTAGATAAATCAATTACACGACCACGAACGAAAGGACCTCTATCATTAATGATAACGACTACAGAGAGACCATTATTTAAGTTAGTTACTTTTACTTTTGTTCCAAAGGGAAATGATTTATGAGCAGCAGTAAATTTACTTTGACTGAAAATATCGCCATTGGCAGTTTTTCTACCATCAAACTCATCACCATAATAAGAAGCATAACCTTTGATAACTGCACCTGATGGGAGAGCATTGTCATCATTTTTAGAATTAACTGAATTTAATATTCTTGCAGATGAAGAAGTTGAATTATCTGAAAATCTTATTACAGATTGACAAGAAAATAGTAATAATACTAAAATGCCTAATATATTTAGTTTTAAAATTATCTTAAAAAGTGATGTTATTTTCATAAAAAGTGTTAATTTTGTAATTCTTAAAAATGGCGGAAGTAGCTCAGTAGGTAGAGCATCAGATTGTGGCTCTGATGGCCGTGGGTTCGAGTCCCATCTTTCGCCCCAAATTTCTCAATCGTTGATTTATCAAATCAAATCTAACAAAGCATTTTCAACTTCCTCAAACTTATAAATAAATTTATGTGAATTTGCGACTTGTGGTAATACTTTTTGCGAGTTCAGAACTAATGCAGAAGATTCGCCAAGAATCAATTTAAGTGCAAATTCGGGAACAGGAGCAATTGCTGGGCGTTTCATCACTTTTGAAATAGCTTTTGTAAAATCGGAATTAGTGATTGGATTAGGTGATACTGCATTTACAATACCATTGTATTTATCATTAATAATTATTTCCACAAATAAATTAACTAAATCTTCGATATGAATCCAAGACATCCATTGATGCCCAGAACCCAATTTGCCTCCTGCAAACAATTTGAAAGGAAGTAGCATTTTTGGCAAAGCACCACTATTTTTTTCTAAAACAATACCAATTCTTGGAATAACTAATCGAATATTTTCATTAACTTTTTTTGCAGATTTCTCCCAATCAACACATATTTTTGACATAAAATCGTTACCGGAAGAAGAATTTTCTTGTAAAAATTCGTCTTGTCGACTTCCGTAGAAACCTATAGCAGATGTAGAAACGAATGTCAAAGATTTATTAGATTGATTTATTAAATCAACTATGTAGTTAGTAGTATCAATTCTTGAATCATACATCAATTTTTTGTTTTCTGCAGTCCATTTTTCCGAAATAGGAAACCCTGCTAAATTAACGATTGCATCGGAATCTTTGAAGTTCTGCAATAAAGTTTGAGAATCATTTAATTCCAAATGGTTAGAGACAAAGGGTAGTGAATTTTTGGACTTGTTGATGTTTCGTGATATATTAATAACTTCAAAATTTCTATCAATTATTTTTTTTGCAAGAAACTTTCCGATATTTCCAGAGCCACCAAATATTAGAATTTTCAATATTTTTTTCACAGTTTTAAATAAATATATTGTTTAGACGTTTTATTCATTTATTATTTATAATTATTTTTCATAATTTTGATTTTTTGGAGTTTATTCAATGAAAAAAAGTTTTATCTTAGGAATGGCTTTCGTAGTATTCGCAAGTTTATTCACATCAGTGCAGTCAGCAAAATCTGCTGGACCTATTAAATTATTAACACCAACAGACACATTATCCTATAGTTTGGGTATGCAATTTGGGAATGATTTAAAAAACAATAATGTAAAAATTGACACAAAAGTTTTTGCTCAAGCATTAAGCGATGTGCTGAATGGCGTCGTACCTTTATTAACTGAAGATGATGTAAAAAATGCAATTACAAATTTAAATAATCAATTAAAAGACAAAGAAATGGAAAGACAAAAGCAATTAGCTGATATGAACACAGAAGCATCTAAAGAATTTTTAGAAAAAAACGCAAAAGAAGCTGGCGTTATGCAAACAGCGACTGGTTTGCAATACAAAATTAATGTTGCTGGAACTGGAGTTCAACCAACAGCAAAAGATACAGTAGAAGTACACTATACAGGTAAATTAATTGATGGGACAGTATTTGATAGTTCAGTTGAACGTGGTCAGACTGTATCGTTTCCACTTGGTAATGTTATCAAAGGTTGGACAGAGGGCTTGCAATTAATGAAAGAAGGTGCAAAATATACTTTTTATATTCCTTCTGAATTGGGTTATGGAGATAAAGGAGCAGGCGGAGTAATCGGACCAAACCAAGCATTAATATTTGATGTAGAATTAATCAAAGTTATAAAAGCAAAATAAATATAGTATATTGTTAATTAATAATTTTCAAATAATTAATTTAAAATTATTAGTTTAAAATTATTAGTTTATTGAATTTAGTATTAGAAAGGATTGTGTATTAAAAGATTGGGAGAAGAATTATGTCTCGTTCATTAAATAAAGTATTATTAATTGGAAATGTAGGAGTAGATCCTATAATCAAAAAAACACCTGGTGGAATACCAGTTACATCGTTCCGAATGGCAACATCACAAACTTGGAAAGATAGGAATGGTAGTCTAAAAGAGCAAACAGATTGGCATACAGTTGTTGCTTGGAGAGGACTCGCAGAAATTGTAGAACGACTCGTTAAGAAAGGTTCAAGAATTTTTGTTGAAGGTCGCCTCCAAACAAGAAATATCGAAGATAAAACATTGCTTGACGAAAGAACAAATATTAGAGCAAAACAAGTTGTCGAAATTCTTGCGGATAACATTTTACTTTTAGATGGTAAAATGCCTAAAAATGGAAATGGTAAAAATTATCGTGGAGATGATAGTTTTGAAGAACACGAAGAAAGTACTTTCCATTACGAAGGTGAATTTTTTGACCATGAAGTCAAGTTTGATGATGATTTTAGTTATGATTTTGATTCATCAGATTTAAAAACAGAAGATAATTAAAGACTAAATGAAAATTACTAAATCAACTGAAATCAAAGTTGGTGCAATCCTGTTTTTTGGTTTGTTAATACTAATTGCAGGAATTATTCTTGGTAAAGGAATCAATATTACCTCTCGAACTGCGGAAGTTAAGTTTTTATTTCCTAATTCGGGAGGTATTAAAGTATCCGACCCAATATCAATTAATGGTGTTGCACAAGGTTCTGTTAAATCCATTACAAATATAAATGATTCAGTACTTATTATTGGATCGGTTGACGACATCAGCTTGCTAAAAGAAGATGCAAAAGCTCAGATAATGATATTGGAAATTACTGGTGGAAAGAAAATTGAAATTTACCCTGGGAAATCTAATAAATTGTTTAAAAATAACAAATTATTATATGGTACTACTCCACCTGATTTAGCTGAATTAGTTGCAATTTTTGGTAGTGCAAGTAACCAATTACTTGGTATAATTTCTAAACTTGATACCTCTATTACTGCATTAAATTCATTAATAGTTGACTCGAATTTTACTTATAATTTAAAATCAATTTCATACCAAGCAAATGAACTTATCACTGAACTAAACTCATTTACTAAGGAAAATTCATCGGATATATCAGCAATTATTAACTCGCTCAATACAATTACAAAAGATTTGAATAAATTCATTTCGACTAATAATCAAAAATTTGAACAGATAGTTGACAACTTAAATGAAATATCTACTGATGCTAAACCGATGATTTCGAAAACAGACTCATTATTATCAAATTTATCCAAGCTAACCAACGACCTCCAAGGCATTACTCAAGAAATTTCAAATGGTGATGGAACTTTATCTAAACTTATCTATGATAAACAATTAGCACAATCAATTGATAATACAATTGTCAAATTAGACTCATTGATGAAAGTTATTATGCAGTACGGAGTTAATGTAAATGTTCGATTAGGTTCACGTCCGTAAATTTTTGGAGAAACAAATGACAATCAAAGCAACAGCACTAAGAGATGATATTTTTGAATATTTAGTTGAGAATTTTTCTGGTGAAGATGAATTATTAGCTCAATTCAAAAATGAAGCAGAAGAACTGGGAATTCCAATTATTTCGATTTCACAAGAACAAGTAAGATTTTTACAATTCATTATCAAAGCGAGTAAAGTTAAAAATGCTATTGAAGTTGGGACTTTGTTTGGATATTCAGCAATAACAATTGCCCGTGCCCTGCCAGAAGATGGTAAATTGATTTCATTAGAAATTGAGCCATTTAGAGCCGAAATTGCTCGAAAAAATATTGAAAAAGCTGGTCTTTCCCATAAAATTGATGTTGTTGAGCAAAAAGCAATAGACTACATTTCTAATTTACCCGAAGATTATCAAGTAGATTTTGTATTTTTAGATGCAGACAAAAATAATTATTATAAATATGTGAAATTATTGGATAATCATATTCCCGTAGGAGGAATAATATCTGCTGACAACGCTTTTGCCTTTGGTTTTATCACTTCTTCTGCTCCCGAAAGAAAACCAGAAGATGTAAAATCGATTAAATCTTTCAATGATTATATGAACAAATGGGATAAGTACTTTACTACAATTTCGCCCGTTGGCGATGGAGTTTTATTATCTTTGAAAATTAAAAATTAAAATATGAATTTTTTAAAATTCAAATTGATTGTTTTGCATTTAGTGTTAATAACACTTCTTATTTCCTGTGGAACTCCAAAAAGAAAAACAGGTTTTGAATTGCAAAAGGAAGTTTGGGAATATACAGATAGCGATGAACAAAAATCACAAATTTATTTAACTGGAACAAAATCGATTGATTCGATTGACCCAAATAAATTAATTTATGATTTTTTTCGAATTGAAATTGATCAATACCCCGATAGCATCAAACTATTTGCTCGTGTTTATGATTCTCTTGGAAATTTTGTAACTAATATGGCAAACCCATATAAAACAACAAATTATGATTATTTCAAGATAATTGATGAATATTTAGGTAAAGTTTATAATATCAAAAAATCAAATGTACCTGAGTTTTTTGTTAGAGAATTTGGTGCAAAAGATTCTATACCATATAATATTATTTTATCAATTGATTACTCAGGTTCGATGGACGGAGTGATGGACGCTATTTTTACAGGAACCGATATTTTTGTTGACTTAAAATTTGATTACGACAAAATCGCAATTACAACTTTCAATAAAACTTTTAGTGTAAAAGTTCCATTCAATGATAATAAAAAATCAATTAAAACACAATTTAATCTGCGGAAAAACCAAGATAAAGGCTTATTTTCTGCTGTATTTGATGCAGTGAACAATAATTTAGCAATGTTTGAAAATACATCAAAAGACGTGCCAAGAGTTATGGTCATATTTTCTGATGGAGATGATAATTATTCCAAAGCTGGGATAGATACAATTATCCAAAAAGCCAAACAAATGGATGTACATATTTTCTCGGTTGCATTTGGTTATTCAAAAGATGAAAATTTGCAATACCTATCAAAATATACTGGTGGAAAATTCTATAAAGCCTATTCAAAAGAACAACTTGTTTCGATCTTCAGAGATATTTATATGAGCTTGCGATATTATTATCAAATATCATATAAACCACCTAAATATTGGGGTTATCACAAAGTTAAATCTTATTTAGATATTCCGAATAGAAGTGATTCCCTTTTTGCAGAAATTGATTATGATACATCGGATTTAATGCCATGGGATAAAATTGGAGCAACTTTCACCAGACCAATTTTATTTGATTTCAATAAAGCCGAAATTAAACCTGAATCTTACGAAATTATTGACGAAATTGTAGATGTGATGATGAGTAATCCAAAATTGAAATTAGAAATTCAAGGGCATACTGATAATATTGGTGGCATTGAATTTAACCTAAAACTAAGCGAAGAAAGAGCAAGGGCTGTATATAATTCCTTAGTTTCTAAAGGAATTGACGAAAGTAGATTGCGTTATCGTGGATTTGGATTTTCTCTACCTGTCACTTCTAATGATACAGAAGTAGGCAGAGCCCAAAATAGAAGAACAGAATTTGTAGTATTAGCTAAATAAAAATCAGGAATTTATATGAAAAAATATTTAAAAAATTTATTACTAATTCTTTTATTAACAATAATTTCAATGAATTTGCTCAAGTCTGAAACAATTGATTCGGCTTATGTATATAACCATTACTCCAACATCGCACAAAAGATTATCAATAAGGCAATGCAAGACAGCAGTGCTTGGGATAGACTGGCATATATGTGTGATATGTTCGGCAGCCGCTTAAGTGGCTCTGAAGGACTTACAAATGCAATTATGTGGGGCAAAAAAGAAATGGAGCAAGAAAAATATAGCAAAGTATGGCTGGAGGAAGTTTTAGTTCCAAATTGGAAAAGAGGCACATCGGAAATGTATATGACATATCCAAGAGTGCAAAAAATTGCTATCGAAGCATTGGGAGGAAGTATTGCAACTAATGGCTTTATCGAAGCACCTATTTTAATTGTTTCAAGTTTCGAAGAGTTAGATTCCCTGAAAGATAAAGTTAAAGGAAAAATTGTTGTTTATAATTATCCTTACAAAGGCTATGGTAATGGAGTTCAATTCAGATTTTGGGGTGCAGTTCGAGCTGCAAAATATGGAGCTGTAGCATCTATTATGAAGTCAATTAGCCCAATTGGATATGGCAAAATACACACAGGTATGATGAGATATGTTGATTCAGTAGCACAAATTCCTCATAGTTCAATTTCATTAGAAGATGCATTATTCCTTGAAAGAATGCAAAAAAGGGGAATTACTCCAACTTTAAAATTGAAATTAACTTGCCAAACGTTTCCTGATACAATTTCGTATAATCTTTTAGCTGAAATTAGAGGAACAGAATTTCCCGATAAAGTGGTTGCAATGGGCGGACATTCAGATTCTTGGGATTTAAGTTCGAGTGCTCACGATGACGGAAGTGGAATAATTGCTCCTTGGCAAGCAATGAAAATCATAAACGATTTAGGTTTGAAACCCCGCAGAACTTTGCGAACTGTTTGGTGGGTGAATGAAGAAAATGGTGTTCGCGGTGGCAATAATTATGCAGAAGTTCATAAAAATGAGAAACATAAGATTGTATTTGAATTCGATTCTGGTGTTTTTGAGCCAGTTTCTATTGGTATTTCAGGTGATGATAATTTAGTCCAAGTAATGAAAGGGATAGAACCAATTATCCAGAAGATAGTTCCAGAATTTTCAGTAAAAATTGGCGGCGGTGGTGTTGACATTGGTCCAATGATGAAATTGGGAGTTGTTGGATCTTCACTGAATCCCAAAGGTGGCGATCAATATTTTTGGTATCACCACTCCAATACTGATACTCCCGACAAAATTGACCCAATGATATTCAATAAGTGCGTAGCTGTAATTGCTATTGCTAATTATATATATGCCGATTTACCAAATTTTGTATCATCAAATTAATTAATTAATAAAACAATATGGATAGAATTACATTAGCCAAAGAAATTTATAAAGTTGCTTACTTAACAGGTGAATTTTTATTAAGGTCTGGAAGAACAAGTAACGAATATTTTGATAAATATCAATTTGAATCAAACCCCGATTTATTAGCTGAAATAGCCAATCAAATGAGTGCAATGATTCCTGATGATATCGACTATTTAGCTCCATTAGAAATGGGTGGAATACCTATAGCAACTGCAATTTCTCTAAAGACAGGTTTAAAACTTGTTTTTGTTAGAAAAAAAGCCAAGGAATACGGAACTTGCAAATTTGCAGAAGGACCCGATATTAAAGGAAAAAAATTGTTGATAGTCGAAGATGTAGTTACAAGTGGCGGTCAGATTATAATTAGTGCAAATGACTTAAGAAGTGAAGGAGCAATAATTGAAAAATCAATTTGTGTTATTGATAGGGAACAAGGTGGGCGAGAAAGCTTATCAAATAATCAAATTGAATTATTGCCTCTTTTTACAATGAAGGAGTTAAAGCGATAATAATAACATAACAAGTTATACTTTTTACATAAATGAATTGAACTTATTCAAATTTGGATTAAATTTATTATTTTTATTCATAATTAGTTTAATTGTTGTAATTTTGTAACTTTATAAAATTAAAGATATTGTTTAATTATTTAGAGGAAAATTGAAAACACAGAAAGTTATCCCATCAAACAATGACAATAAGGTCAAAACCCGGGTTAATCATCAGATTCGAGCGAAAGAAATCCGTCTTATTGATCATGAAGGAAAAATGATTGGTGTAGTAAGCGTTTCCGAAGCCTTAAGAATGGCTGAACTAAGGGAATTAGATTTAGTTGAAATCTCACCGAATGCAAATCCTCCTGTTTGTAAGATTATGGATTTTGCAAAGTTTATTTATGAACAACAAAAGCGTGAAAAAGTACAGAAAAAACAACAATCTTCACAACAACTAAAGGAGTTACGATTTACTGCACGAACTGCTTCACACGACTTTAATTTTAAAGTTCGTCACGCTCGTGAATTTCTGACTGAAGGAAATAAAGTAAAAGCTACTGTGATGTTTAGAGGTAGGGAAATTGTCCATCAAAAAGTAGGAGAAGATTTACTAAATAAGCTTATAGAAGAAGTTCAGGACATAGCAAAATTAGACTCACCCCCAAAATTAGAAGGAAAAAAAATGAGTATTATGCTTTCGCCTGACAAAACAAAAATTGCTAAAATCCCAAAGAAAGTTATAAAGTTATAAAGTTATAAAGTTATAAAGTTATAAAGTTATAAAGTT
>DYPF01000346.1 GCA_020720105.1 Chloroherpeton thalassium | reverse complement strand
AAATCAGTGTGTTCGGTTGGATGTGAGTCGGAAGTCATGAGCGTTTTCTAAAACCATTGAATCAATGTTCTCGATCATACCACGTGAACATCACCTTTTTGGAGAACAAACTTGTTGACTGGAGAGGACATTGAAAACCTTAAGTCGTTTGCATCAATTGAAGTCAGAATTAACTGACCACCGAAATTAACAATTTTCTCGATAAGTTTATAACGATGTGTAGTGTCAAGTTCGGAAGATACATCATCTATCAAAAAAATTGGAGTTTCATTCAATACCTTTTTATGAATAGAGCCTAATGCAATCAACATTATTAATGAAAGAGTTTTTTGTTGACCACGTGAAAGATATTCTTTTGCATCCTTTCCTTTAAATGTAAATCGCAAATCGCCTCGATGCACGCCTACTGAAGTGAATCCGTATAAAATATCTCGTTGTTGATTTCGTTTCAATGCTGATAAAAATGTTTCATCCTTTGGCCAGCCTGAATTATATTGCCATGAAAAACCAGAAAGACTTTGAAAATCACTTTCATCAATAACATTACAAACTTCCACCATTAGCATTTGTAGAGCCGATTGTCTCAATGAATTAATTATTTCACCAGACTCAGCTAAAGCTTCATCCCAAACATGTAAAAAACTTTTACTCTGTCGTAAAGCCGCATTACGTTGTTTTAACAACTTTTGATAACGTAACCACTCTGGGTAAAAACTTGTATTTGAATGAAATAACCACCAATCAATATAACGCCTGCGGTATTGTGGTTCTCCTTCTATAATAAATACTGAACTTGAATGAAATGTAATCAGTGAAAAGTTAAGCACCAATTCAGACAGCTTACTGACATTGATTGAATTAATTCTAATATCTATATTTGATTTATCCTTGCGATAACCAATAACTTTTTCAAATCCATTTCTATTTATTATTGAAGAAATTGTAAAGCTATCACTATCAAAGTTTTTCACACCATCTATTTTAGATGTTCTAAAACTTTTCCCAGTAGCCAAAATATGTATAGATTCTAATAATGAACTTTTCCCAGACCCATTTTCACCTAAAAATAAATTAACCCTCTCCCCTAAAAAAATGCTTGCCTTCTTTATGCAGCGGACATTTTCCAAATTAAGTGAGCTAACTAACATGGTTATATTCGCATTGGCATTACAACATAAATACTTTGAATTTCCTCATTTTCATTCATCTTGATGACACAACTTGTGTCTGTTGATTTCAATTCAAAATTAACGTATTCATCATGGCTTATGTTTACGACATCTAATATATATGAAATATTAAAACCAATCGTCAGCTCATCTGAATTATATTCAATAACCAATTCTTCTTTTGAATTTTCCCTTTCCGAATTTTGAGTTTCTATTATTAGCAAGTTGTTTGAAAAATTAAATTTTGCGCCTTTGAATTTTTCATTGGAAATAATCGATGAGCGCACTAAAGCATTTTTCAATCTATCCTTATTAATTTTAGCTAGCTTATCGTTATTCGATGGTATAACTCTCTTGTAATCTGGGAATTTACCTTCTATTAATTTACTTGTTAATATAATATTTCCAATATTGAATTGAATGTGGTTACTATCAATATTTATATTGACAATATGTGAAGAATTACCTAGGATTTTTTGTAACTCAATTACTGTTTTCCTAGGTAATATTATTTGTTTTTCTTCATTTACACTGGAAAGAATTTTTGTTTCACTCAAAGCTAGGCGATGTCCATCTGTTGTTACAGCAAAAATTCTTTCATTATTTAGATCAAATAGCACACCATTCAAATAATAGCGCACATCCTGTTGTGCCATGGCAAAGGAAACATTATTTATAATTTTTCTTAGTGTATCTTGTCCAATCGAAAAATTAATTGAAGAATTCAGTCTGTCAATTTTTGGGTAATCCGTACTTGGTAGTGTTGCAAGTGTAAACTTACTTCTATTTGTTGTAATGGTCGTATTTTCCTCCGTTACTGTAAATGTAATGGAGCTCCCTTCTTCGATATTTTTACATATATCTGCAATTTTTCTTGCGGGTAATGTAAATTCTAAATTATCAAAATCACCTTCAAGGGTAATGGTGTTTTTTAGTTCAATTTCCAAAT
>DYPF01000063.1 GCA_020720105.1 Chloroherpeton thalassium | reverse complement strand
GAGGAGTGGAGATTTATTAAAAAACCCGAAGGGCTTGACCTTGACTAAACATTAAAAGGTTAAGAGAGTTTGCGGCTCGCCTATCTTTGCTGACTTTTTTTGATTTTGGGTAAGGAGTTGTGAATTTATAGATGAGTATGAAAAAGCATATTGCCCACTCAAAAGCTGGTTACATAGAAAAGTATTGCTTATGCTGGCACAAGTTATGAAACTTGCGCCATGAGGGGAGGAATTTCCATACAAGATATTTTGATTTTAACGGCTCTATTTATCAATTTGCAGTTTATCTAATTTCTTTTTAGTTTCTGACATTGCATTCAAAGACAATGCTTTTTTATATGCTGCAATTGCATTTATTTTATCATTTAACTCGACATAAAAATCCCCCATAGAATCAAATGAATTAGCACTTACAGGATAATTATCAATATTCATTTTAAAGAAATTTAATGCTTTATCAAAATGTTTGCTTTCAAGATTATTGTATCCTAAAAAATTAATGGTGCTTTGTGGTGGTAATACGGTAAAACCTAACATTTCAGAAATATTATGATAATGATTTTTGATGAACTCGGCATCTATTGAAGGATCATTCAAATCCTTTGGTAATTCATAATCTTTAAAGAAAGCACGCAAAGCATCATATTCAGCTATAAGTGTTATAGATGTGTGGTTATCATCGTTATAGTATTTCCAATTCCAGTCCAGTTTATTTCTCTTATTTTCTTGGAGTATTTCGCGGAATTGAAAATTATCCCTCACATGTAAATTGCCAATTGCCGTATCTTTTAATACTCTGTTGGTATCCATTTCCTGATTCATAGTATTTGCAGAAGCGAAGAAAAGTTTCTTCCCCATGTAATTTTTTTGTTTCAAAACGATTGCAGCTTGTTTTATGATGGATTTATTATCCCACCAGATACTTGGATCAATTGCGACATAAGAATTGAATAATTCAGGATTTTTAATCATGGTATTTATCACCATTAAGCCTCCCAGGGAATGTCCTACAAAAATGCGATACGATTCAGTATTATAGTTTGAATCTATATGAGGGATTAATTCTCTTTGGATAAATGAAATGAATTTTTCACCCCCTCCGGAATTTTTAAAATGAACTGTGTCCAATTCTCCGTCCGACCATGATAAGGAATGAGTAGGCGTTAAATCCCTTACCCGATCTGTATTAACTATCGCTACAACTATCATTTCGGGCAACTTTCCAATTGAACTTAGATATTGGACAATACCAGTTATAGAATGAAAAAAAGAATAACCATCTATAATATAGAGAACAGGGTAACTGGTTTTATCGTTACTATTTCTGGTGCTTGAATTGGGAATATAAATCAATACTTCCCTTTCCTCATTTAATATAGCAGAATGAATAGATTCAATTGTTCCAATAATAATCTTGTTATCTTTTTGATTGTTTGTCTGTCCAAAGCAAAATACAGGAAGAAATAGAAGTAAGTATATGAAGTTTCTCACGGGATTTTTGTAAAATGTTAAAAGTAAACCATTGTTTGAATATATGTGCGGGAGGCAAAATTCAGAATTATCCAGTTCCCGCACATTTTTTAAAATCTATATCAAATATCGTTATAATGTTTCGTAATAAATATTTAATTCAAATAAGGCATTTTTGTACTAGCTTCTCTCATTAGGTTGTCAACAAGTTTTGCAGGACTGCTGCCAAGACCTCCTGAAGATTTATAGTCATAGTTCCAAATCAACTTTTTGCTACTGTAATCACTTATACTTAATGAAGCATGAACTTCATTTGTTGAACTCCTTGAATCTACAAATATTGCTTCAATAACGGCTGCTCCATCAGATATTGGTTTTGACAAACCATAATTTGAAGACATAATCCCATCAACACCCAGAATTTCACATAATTCAGCTGTTGTTAAAGGATTTTCAGGGTAACCAGCTTTTTTGAGTATGGCATTTGTTGTTTCAATTTCCTGAATTTCTTGTGATATTTTTCCTTGCATTTTTCTTTTAAGAATCCACGAATACATTTCATTTTGAAAATTAATTGATTCTGTTTTTTGTTGTTCTTTTATAGCATCTGCGTCAATTTTCTTTTTTGCCACAATTGAAACTGTTGGTGGAATAATCGCAATAATTTTTTGATTGTGGGCTAACATATAAGCATCCTGACTATAATAAATTTTTGCACATGACGAAAATACGATTGCTACAAGCACAATGAGTGTAAGTTGTTTAAATAATTTCATTTTTCTTTGTATTAAATTGTTAAAATAATTGGTATCCGTTTTTTAATACTGTCGGAAATTCAGTAATTTTTAGTTTAAATTATCTGTTAAGAACTGGCGCACTATGAATTTAAACAATCCAGTACGTATGATTTGATGTATTTAAATTTACAGGTGTTTCCATATGCTAAATTAAGATGACGAATTCCAATAAACCTTTGTAATGTGTTCGATATTATTTCTAAAATTCTGCTTTATTCGATACATAAATGATTGAAAATAAATGGAATCCTTTAGTTATCAGCCATACTGCCAATGTCATTTCATAAGCGAATACCGGAAGCGCAAGTATTGCCCCC
The DNA here is from genome assembly GCA_020720105.1 of Chloroherpeton thalassium. GTDB lineage: Bacteria > Bacteroidota > Ignavibacteria > Kapaibacteriales > UBA2268 > GWF2-33-9. The sequence goes on along the minus strand of DYPF01000063.1, from coordinate 9,807 downwards.
CATACTGAAATTTGAAGAAATGCCCCGAACATAACCAATACTGCACAAATAATAATGAGTGCACCCCCTACCAGGCCCAAAACCGATATAAAGCGCGGAACGAGATTTGATGTATACAAAAAATAACTCAACAACAGCGTACTTGGCCCTAAAACCAGGTTTGGACCAAGCAAAAATGTCCAATTGTGCAGTGCAACCAATAACCTTCCAGCAATTATAAAAGAAATTGCATTTGAATTTATTTCTTTTGCATATTCCTGGCTTAAAGTTACAATTGCCAATAAGCTGATTATCCCAATAATTATAATGGTAGCTTCAAGAAGCCTGAAAGTCACATAACCAATAGCAATACTTTCACTTTCTTTTTTTACAATTGGGAACATAATAACAGAGATTCCAATTATTGTAAAGGCCAGTACCAATTCGCAAAATGCTCCCCAAATCACCTGGGTTTCATTTAAAGATCCCTTAATAATAAAATCAGGGTCGTTTAGAATAGGCTGGTAAAGAACAAGTCCTATTATTGATGTAACTGCTGCTATTATGAATAATATACCTGTAACTATTGCTTTTTTTCTGTTTGAGCTCATCCTAAAATTTATTTAGTATTTACGATTTACTTATTGCTTTATGCAGCATATAGTTGTGCTAAGATTATAAATGAATTGTTTTGCAATCGATATTGATGAATCATCCATAAGACAGGTATATTTTATTTGTATTTGAAATCATATCATATTCAAATCCATGTATTTTTATCAAAATAATTAAAAGCTTGGGGTCCTTCACATACCAGCTGTGATTGGCGAAGGCTTGAACCCTTTTACCACCAGGTAAATGCCCAATGAGAACTCCCACAGAGCTATAGGTAAGCCAAAAAGCCCCGCAGTTGGTGTTACCTGTCCAAGTATACCGAAAAGTATTCCTGCCCAGGAAGTGACAAGCAAGGTTGCTCCAATGAATCCCAACACAGGAAGAATCCTTGGTACCAGGCGCGACTTGTATAAAAGGGTACCCAACAGCACAGCATTCACAGCCGGAATAAAACTTTGTCCAAAAAGGAACATCCAATAATATTGGGCGGCTAGAGCCTGGCCGGTGATTAAAGCGCTTGCCCCGGCACCTGCCTGTCGTAACGCCACAATCGACAAAAGACTCATGATGCCAACGTACATGGTAGAAGCTTCCAATATCCTGCTACCAACCAAGCCAAATGCGAAACCTTCGTTCTGCCTCTTGACGACCGGGAACAATGTAATTGCAGTTCCAATACCAGAGAGCGCCACAATCATTTCCAGGATAGCGCCGAGGATTACTTGAGAATCCTGGCCAGGGCCAAGGATGTAGCTCGGACTGCGCACCGAACTGTAAAGCCCGAGGGTTGGGATTGAAATAAAAGTTAACAGGTAAAATATGCCTGCAACCATCGCGGTTTTCCGCAGTGAGCTCATCGGAGCCCGTTCCATTTTTGTATTTTTTGCGTTAGTCATGTTGTTCTCCTTGTGTTTATTAGTGAATATTAATTAATGTGTTATTGTGAACTGATTTTCTGTATTGATTTCTACAGAAATCGGCCTATTAAAACATTATTTTCATTTGACTTTAAGAAAAATCAAATTCCTTACCCTGCCTACATCTTTAATGATAAATCCTGAAATTTCGTTTTGAGCGTTTTTTGTAAAATGAAAACCACTTATAGGCGAAGCAAAATAATCTGAATACTCCGAAACCAGTTCTGCTACAGAATTGTTATTGCAATATTGGGCAAGGGATTGGGGAAACTTAACATACAATTTATTGTCTTTAAATAATACCGGATATGTTGCGTCAATCTCTTCGCTGTAATATTCTCCAGTATAATGGTTTAGCTGTTCTGGTTTTACGGGAAATGCATTTGTACCCAAATATTTCAAGGGAAATTTTTGACCACCCTGAATAATTGTAATTTTTTCGGTTTCTCCTTTTAAATTTCTACTGAAAATGAATTTTAAATCAGCAAAAGTTACGAAAAATGAAGTATCTGACGAAGGGTAAATTTCGAACTTATCCTGAAATGGAGCCTTAAAAACAAAATTGTCAGCTTCTTTGGTAATATTTGCTTCAAGCCAATGATTTTCATCGAAGTATTTTCCAACATATTTTTGGAGCACAACAGAATCAACGATTGCTTTTTCAGGAGGTAATAAGGCAACAACCGTTTTGGGATTTCCTTTAACAAATAAGTCGGTTATTTTGTAGGCAAGACCTGTTACATCAACAGGAATATTGAACAGGCATACTACAGCAAAATTTTCTGAGGGAATTTGAATATATTGTGCTGTAAAATCCCCAGTTCCTCCCTGATGACTGATAGTTTTTAAACCATTGTGTTCAGAAATGTCAAGACCAAAAGCATAATTACATATATCACCATTACTAAGCGTTATCAGGGAGGTCATTTCCTTACTAAAATCCCATTTCCCTAGCTTATTTTTATAAAAATTGTTGTCCCATTTAAGAAAATCTTCTATGCAAGTGTATATATTTGATTGACCAACAACGGTACTATTCATAATTCCGGTTCTTTTGAATTTTTCGTTACCTCCCCAGGTGTTGCCTTTTGCACTGTTTTTAATAATTTTACTTTGATTGTCATAAATGAATGTTTGATTCATCCCTAAGGGCCTGAAAATCTTTTCTTCAATGAATTTGCTAAATTTTATCCCACTTGTTTTTTCTATAATCTTAACCAGTAAAACATATCCAGAATTGGTGTATAAAAATTCAACACCAGGTTTAAAGTTCAGCGTTTTTTGTTTGATAATCAATTTGTAAATTTCTTCCTGAGTTTCTATTGAATCCAGGGTTCCGGCCATTAATTTAAGTACATCATTCGATTTTATTCCGCATGTGTGGTGTACCAGGTTTTCGATGGTAATTGTATAACCGTAATCTGGAAAATTGGGAAGATATTTTCTGATGTCATCTTTAAGTGAAAGTTTCTTTTCTTTTGCCAGTATCAGAATTGCAGCAGCCGTAAATTGTTTTGAAACCGAACCCAGATTAAATAAGGTTGAGGTTTTATTTGCCTCCTTTGTTTCGAAATTGGCTAATCCATAAGCCTTTATAAGGACAATCTTCCCATTTTTAATGACGCTTATAACCCCTCCGGGAGTTTCAGATGACAGACCCATTTGAGAAATATAAGAATCAATCTTATTTTCGATCGAATCTTTTATTTCATTTGAATCATAGAGTGAATTGGATTTTGCAGTGCTAATAATGCAAATCAAAAACATAGCAATTGTGATAAATTTTAATTTCTTCATAATTATTTTTGTTTAATACTGTTCCTTATGCGACCCTATTTCTTTTCCTTTAATAATATGTCGAGTTTTTCTTTTGTTTCAGGAATTGCTTTAAGAGACAAAGTTTTTTTGAAACTGGCTATAGCGTTTATTTTATCACCTTTTGCCAGGTAAAAATCTCCCAATCCATCATAGCAATTGGCAGTTTCGGGATAGCTCGCAATATTTAGTTTAAACAATGCTTCTGCCTTACTGAATTGTTTTTGCTTCAACATCTGGTATGCTAGATTATTAACCTGGTTTTCATCTGGTTGAATGAGATAGCCAATTTGCTCAGAAACATTATTATAGTGTGTTACCAATAAAGAATCCAATTTAAAATTGGGATCGTCAAGTTCACTGTTGTATATATCAAGTTTGCAATAATCAAAAATAAACCGGAGTGCATCATACTCTCCAATCAACCGAACAGAACTGTGGTTGTCGTCCCCGTAATATTTCTGTTTGAAACGCAATTGATTTTTTTTGTTATTTGAAATATATCTAATGAATTCCAGGTTGCTGCGAATAAGTTCAGTACTCTCAGTAGTATCTTTTTGAACTTGCAGTGTATCCATTCCTTTTTCCATTCGGTTTGCCAATGCCATAAATAAAGTTTTACCTTTATAATTCTCATTTGCTAAAATCGCCTTTGCTTCTGTTACAATTTGCTGATTGCTCCACCACAAAGCAGCATCAAGAGAAACATAGGCATTGAATAAATAGGAATGATGTAATAAAGTGTTCACAACAGTCAGACCGCCAACAGAATGACCAATGAATATCTTATAGGAAGCTGTTGGGTAATTTGATTCGATGTATGGCATCAATTCCTTTTCCAAATAGAGCATGAACTTTTCGCCATTGCCAATTATACCAGGAGTTTCCTTATCTGTCCCAAATGTTAAATCCGTCATTCGGGCAGGATGTAAAACCCCGACTACAATCATTGGCGGACAAAGACCTGCGTTACTCATGAATTCAGTAGTGCTAACAATATTATTAAAATTGGCATCTCCGTCTAATAAATAAATTACCGGGTAACGTCCTTTACCTGTATTATCATTTCCTCCATTGCTATTTGGAATATGAATCCAAACTTTACGCTGTTCACCCATTATTTTTGATGGTGAACTTTTTTCAAATCCAATGGTAAAAGGATTGTTTTCCTGTGCTTTGGCACAAAAAGAAAAAAGTAACATTGCGAAAGAATAAAAAAATGTTTTCATAAAATCTTTGAAAATTGATTTAACATATTACATGATGGTTTCCATCGGTATAGCAGATGGGGTAAGTTTCATTTCTGCTTTAAAGGCTTGTCTTGAGGATCATGTTAAAAATATAAGCGGAACATCAGGTTTGGAAACAAGCCAAACTGTGTTACATAACCAACACCACCTGGGCTTTTCTCATCGAAATACTCCGATAATTTACCCTTTGCATCGGTAAGGTTATCCAAATTAAGAAAAAGTTCGTAGGTAACTTTTGGATTGTTCCATTTATAACTAGCTGATACAGTTACTTTGTAAATATCCTCGATAGACTTTTCATAGGCTTTCTTATAATCCCAAAATTTATTGTTTGCAGGATCAACAGCAAGGTTTCCCTGTGCATCTCTCAATAATGGAATGTACTTTTGGCCACCTCCGAAAAATAATTTGGCATTTAAGTTTAACGTTTGGTTGTTCTTTTTTCCAAGATTGGCGAATTCTTTACCAACTAAAATATTTGCCAGGTAATTGCTATTGTAAAGTGTATTCCGCTCAACTCCTTCAAGCGATTTGTATTTTGAATTAAATACTGAAGCATTAATTAAAAAGTAATAACTTTTGCTGAAAAAACGCTCCACAGTAAGTTCCAATCCATAGTTTTTGCCTGTTCCCTTATTTACCAGTTCAACATATCTGAAATCAGTACCTTCATTGATGGTGGCATAATAGCTTGTATCATTGTTTTCTACCGGTAAATTGTATAAATTTTGGTAATATGCTTCGAATTTCACTCTTACATTTTCTCCGTAACGTTTTTCACATCCAATAACATAATGATCTGCTTTCAATAAATCCAAATCTTTATTAGGCTCTGTAACACTTCCATCGGCTTGTTGAACCCTTGAAAAATAATTGTGCATACTTTCCATTGTGCTGTGTCTACCATATCCCAGGCTCAACGAACTTGAACTATTTATCTGCCAGTTAAAAGCAAAACGTGGTTCAAGCGTGCTCTTGTGGTTATATAAAACGTTCATGTTATGCAATCCGGCAACAAGCGTAATGTTTTCATTTATACGGTGTTTCCAGCTAATAAAATTATTAAGGGTACTAATATTTTCATTAAAGTTGGCCAATGTAAACATTGCATTTGTGCTATCCTGCACGTTACTTTGATTATAATCAAAACCTAAAAGCGCATACTTGGATCCTATTTGAATGGTGTTTTTTGCATTTAGTTTGTTGTTATAAGTTACTGCTCCCCTGTAAGATGTATTTTTAATGATGTTTTGATAATCTAAAACCCTGTTTCCGGTTTCATCGCTTAAAAATTCACCCTGGTTATTATAAATTGTTGTAGTTTTTATTTTAAAGACCTCATCTTTAATGCCTTCAGTTGAATAAGAAAGCGTGGTTTTAATAAAGCTATTTTTATTAAGGCTTAAAACATGGTTAATACCATAATTAGTTAGGTAATTGGCTTTTTCGTAATCTTCTATAATATCAGCAGTATTGGTTTCGTTGCTCGGAGTAGTAATCTTGTTGGGCTTTACATCTTCGAGAGAGCCGCTGCTTGAACCAATCAATCCAAAGAAAGAAAACACACCAGTTTTTTTAGTTGGCAGCACAACTTTAAAAGCCCCATCTTGATAATTAAGAACGCCATCAAGCTTTAGAACGCCAAGCTTATTTAGCAGGGAAATTGTAGAATACCTGTAATTTACCAAAAATGAACCGCCATATCCCTTTTTAATCGGCCCTTCGAATGTTGCTTCTGTACCTTGAACTCCAACCCCAATCGATGTTTCGTACTTTTGATTATTTCCGTTACGGAGTTTTACATCGTATACTCCCGATAGCACATCGCCGTATTCCGGCGCAAAAGCACCAGTTGAAAAATCTGAAGTACTTAATAAGCTATTGTTTAATGCACTTACTCCACCATCTACCGAGTTTTGATCTGCAAAATGAGTAGGATTGGTAATTTCTACTCCTTCCAGTCGCCACTGAATGTATTTTGGTGAATTACCTCTTACGATTATATCGTTTTGCCCGTTTTGAGAGGCGGTTACTCCTGCAAAATTTGATAATATTTTGGAAGGATCGCTCAGACCACCTGCGTAACGGTTTGTTTCTACCATTGAAATGGAACGTGAGCTTACAAGGGACATTTGATTGATAGCCTCACCTTTGTTTTTATAGGCGTTGACTACAACAGTTTTCATTACTATAACTGATTCTTGCATGGTAAGATTTAAAACATTCTCTTTGCCTGAGTTTAACTCAATATCAGATATGGTTTTATTTTCGTAACCCATGTAAGATAGTTGAAGTGTAATCCTACCCAACACAATTTTTTCCAACCTAAACTCTCCGTTTACATCGGTTGTTGCACCAATTACAGGTTCGCTGCCAACTACTTTAATTGTAGCGCCTATTAATGGTAATTTACTGTCGATGTCAATAATTGTACCCCTTACCGTCTGTGTAAGTTGTTGACTAAAAGCCAGTGTCGATAACATGACTAGTAGTAAAGTAATAGAAATAATTTTTTTCATCATTTGTCTTTTAAATAAATTGTTTAATAACTTATTCAAAAGTCTATGATTAATGGCAGGACTAAAATTCAATTATGCAATGCAAGTGAAGATGTCTGCAAACTCCTGTTTTCAATCTGCAAAACAATTAAGGACAGTTTATTTTCTATTGTTTATTACCTGGAAAAAAAGCTCTTTGTAGGTTTCAGAGATTGGGATTATCTGATCTGCAATTTTTATTCTCATCCGTTCGATAGATTCTATTTTGCTAATGCCAACCATAAATGATTTATGAACCCTGCAAACCAGATTGGAAGGTATAATCTGTTCAAGTTCGCTAAAGTTTTGCAGGGTCATAATCTTCTTGTTTACCGTATGAATTCTCCGGTAATCTCTCATTCCTTCAATATATAAAATGTCATTCAAATTTATTTTCTCCAATCGGTTTTCAGTCTTCACAAAAATATAATCAGGTTTAACGTTAGGAACGGATTGGTTAATGTTTTCCTGGGCTTTGCTCACAGCTTTTAAAAACCGGTCAAACGTAAATGGTTTTAGCAGGTAATCTGTTACATTGAGTTCATAACCTTTTAATGCATATTCCTGGTAGGCCGTTGTAATAATAACCTGACTGTCTATTTTTGAGCTTTCAAGCAGTTCAATACCAGATAATTCATCCATATTGATATCCAAAAAAAGCAAATCGACTTTATTGGCTTTTAAATAGAAAAGTCCATTGAGTGCATTGTCAAACGTGCCACATAAATTCAGAAAGGGTATTTTATGGACAAAGCCCATCGTTCTTTCCAGAGCCAGGGGTTCGTCTTCTATTATAATACACGAATATTTATCCATTTTTAATTGTTAAATGTACGCTGTAAAAGTCTGCTTGACTGACCAATTCCAAGGTATGTTTCTCCTCATAAATCAGATTTAGACGTTTTTGTATCAGATCGTTGCCTAATCCATTGCTTTTTTGTTTCTGTTTTCGATTTGAATCAAATTTGTTTTCACATATGAATTGGATGTTTTCATCATTGATAAATATTTGAACATGAATGGCGTTGTCTATTTTTTTATTTGGAGAATGTTTAAAAGCATTTTCAATAAAAGGAATAAAAACCATTGGGGCTATTGTTTTATTGCCAGGAATGCCAGTAATTTCAAAGCTTACATAGTTTGAATTTGAGGTTCTTATTTTTTGTAATTCTATGTATTTCTCAATGTATTCAATTTCTTTTTTAAGCAGAATTGTGTCTGTTTTAGTTTCATACAGCATGAAACGCAAAATATCGGATAGCTTATTTAAATAATTGGAAGCCTCAGCAGCATTTTTCAATATTAACACATCGATATTATTCAGCGTATTGAATAGGAAATGAGGATCCAGCTGGGCTTTAACCAACGCCATTTCTGTATCATGATTTTTTTGTTTTAATTCTTCTTTCATTTTTATTTCATCAAACCAGGTAATAAAACCTTTAATTACCAATGCTATTGTACCCGATATTGTTGCAATAATGCTCATAGCCCCAATTACAATATGCGCAGTAGACCTGCCGTTTTTACCGCCTTTATCCATATCTTTCATTAGACCCGATTCAATTGAATACCTAATGAGAATATAGGCTATCAAGGCTGCTCCTACTGAAAAGAGTAGGCCATAAATGATTGAAAGTAAAAACTTTTTTTGTTTGAGGTATTTTGGGAACACTAGAAAATAATACAGATAAAATGTGATAAATGAAGGAAAAATTGCAAACAAGAATATGCTCATTAATGCATTCTCGATTCGAGCTGTTTGATCTACATCATGACTACTGCTTCGAAAAAAAACCAATAACATTATTGCTATTAACAAGAGGTAGCATACCCAAAAACCGATATGCAATAAAACAACAATTGACTTTTTCATAATTTCAAATTTAGTGATAAATAATTACCAAATTTGACGATTGGAGAGAATGAGGTAAATATGTTATGCATATTGGGGATATTTGTTTGCAAAATAGAATAAGTCCTATCCATTATCGATATTAATTCAAAAATTAATTCCAATTAAATCACCCTCAAAAGTAATTACAGCCTGACTACTAATTAATACTTTGTCTTTTTTAATTCTACAAACAGAAAACTAATATCCACAAAGTACACTTTTATTATTGTTTTTATACTGACTATTTTTAGTTGTGTATAAAAAATAGACTTTTTTATTCTTAAAAAGCTGCAATATTCCTCTGAAAATACATTTAAATTCCACGATTAACAGAATAAAAATTCAAGATAAATTGAAACCAAAACAAAGCTATAATCAAATTAATGCTAAATATTTAAATTTTATTGCAGGGGTATCTGCATATAACATGTTGTTATGTATTTAATTGATAGATATATACAAAAAAAGGAATTTCGTTTCAAATTTATTTAAATTAATTATGTGGTTCATATATAATGATTTATAATTTTATGTATATTTGAACACTTTGTAATAATATTTTTATTTTTTGATTATCAATTAATTAATCATATGTGATATTCAGATACGCCAGTTTTATTATTTGCTAAGAATATTTTTTCTTATATCACGAATTCTGAGTAGCATATTATTCAATCCTTTAAATTTATTATGAACTCAAAAAACGAGCTCGACAGTTTCAAATTAACGCAAGTGCAATCGACGAGAGCGGGACCGCTGCGGGTTGAGGGCCAGCCTGACAAAAAGGAAATTGGAGG
>DYPF01000345.1 GCA_020720105.1 Chloroherpeton thalassium | reverse complement strand
GGGTAGAAAACCTCTGGCAATACAAAGGGTTAGTCCAAGCCCTGTAAGTGCTTGGACTAACATTGATTTATTCGTCTTCTTGTCGCACCGTTTTTAGCATATGTTATGCAAATTATTTCATTTTCAATCGTTTAGTATTCAACTTTCCATTCTTTCGGTTGAAATTTACTATCATTGACAATTTCAACAATATTACCTTTTTGACGCAAAACAAACAACCCGTTTTTATATGCGTGTCTGTCTGCATTATTCTCAACTATCATACCTGCAACTGCTCCAAAAATTGTTACACCGCTTAAATTTACTCTTTCTGGCGGAACGGATTTAATTTTATCAAGTCGTTTCAAATGGTCATCAACATCTTGACGTGTTAATGTGCTTTTAATCTCTACAACTACTGCAACATTTGAATTTATTAAAAGTAAATCAATTTCATAATGTCTTTGGTCTTCAATAAATCCTTCAACGTTTTGCAACGAAGTTCTAATTTGAATACCTTTTTCTTTAAAAAGTTCAACAATTTTTGGTTTTACCATTTCGGCAACGAATTTGCCCCAAGTTCCTGTTACTTCACCTAATTTTTTATCAAAATCTAAACGACTTTTTTCTAAACTTTCATTAAACTTTTTACTACTCTCCACCAAACTATTGTGAAAAGTTATTGATTGTTCCCTTATTAGTTCTAAAATTTGTTGATATGTAAGTATATTTTCCATTTTTTTGCATCTTTAATTTATGCAAAGATACGAAAAATAATAACATAAAACCTAAAAATTAGATTGCAAATTTTTAGGTTTTAGAATTTACTAAATTTTAATGAACTACTTTTAAAATATCACCTGTTCTGTAAAATGCACCAACTGTTAAACCTGCTGCTAATGCTGCTGCATTATCTGCGTATTCAGGTAATCCTACAACTTGTAATTTTGATGTTGGTTCAGATGTTCCAACTCCCAAATTACCTGAATTGTCAATTTTAATTCTTTGAATATTATTTGTAGCGAACTCTATTCCTTGATTTTCATAATTCCATAATTCTAAATTACCATAACTGTCAAAATTAAGAGTAGCACCTTGTTCCCCATAATCTGAATGTGTTAATAATAAACAATTTTTACCAGTAGATGTATTAACTTGCAATATATGAGGTATGCTAGATGATGAATTTGTACCTATGCTTATATCTCCCGAGTTAAAATAAATATAATTATCACTTGAAGTCCAATGCGAACTTGGAATTGTGACATCGCCACCACCATTTGATAAACTTAAAATATTTGTATTTAAAGACAATGTTTGAATTTCATTTGTATTACTCAAATCACCTGTATTTGAAATTGTTGTTCCAGATATTAAAATTCCTGTTCCTGCTGTATAATTTGTTCCTGCAATTTGTTGTGGTTCAAACATACCTGTTGTTGAATTGTAAACCAAAATATCTCCGTCTTGTGCATCGGAAGCATCAATAAATGAAACTGTTTCTGCTGAAAGTGCGTAAGGAACTGATACAAATTCAATCGTTCCCAAAGTTAAATCCCAATTAAATTGGTTTGTCGGGTCGTAATCAATTTTTAAGAATTTTGCTCCTGAATTCCAATCAATAACATCAAATGTTCCGATAGTTACAAAATTTGCATCTCTGCCAATTTGAAAACTAAATGAACCGTAATCGTTTGTAGTTAAAGCACGTAATTCTTGATAAACTTCTGTTCCCGATGCAGAGCCGTCAATTACTGTTAATCTTATCATTATATCGGTAGAAATCATAACATCACCGTTAGCGTCTCTTGCAATTGCCTGAAAATTAATTGCGTGAGGAAATTGTGCAAAACTGTTTAACGCTAAAATGCACAAAAAAGCGAATGTAAAAATTATATTTTTCATATCTTATTGATTTTTAAATTATTGTTTAATAAATTGAAAAGAACCCAAAACTTCACCTTTTGAGTTTGAAACTGTGGAAATATAACTTCCTTGCGTAATTGATTGTAAATCAAGTTTCATTATGTCCATATTTTCAGTTTTTGAGGAAATTATTAATTTACCTGTTAAATCAAAAACATTAACAATCAACGAATTTTGATTTTTATCGTTTATTGCAAAATAAATCGCATCGGTTGTCGGGTTC
>DYPF01000344.1 GCA_020720105.1 Chloroherpeton thalassium | reverse complement strand
ATGAGCCAGGAATTCTGAACGTATTGGCAGAAATAGTTAGAGATTACGATTTGAACAAAACAAAAGGTAATATTTTCACGGATATGCAATTTCTATCCAATGAGCTGGGAACTATTGACTATAAAAATATTCAGAATGGTTTTTATATTCTAAAGTATAAATTGCTTAGCGAAATTATTGGAAACTTAAGTACGGAACAATTGACTATGAACTTTGAAATGGAAAAGAGTAAAACAATTTATGTTCCTTATAAAGAGCAAAATAAGATCATCGGTAAAGTTATCTTAAACAGGGATCCTCTTTCAAATCAAGGCATATTTGATTTAGCAAATATCAGAATCACGGCGGAAGATACAAAAGGCAACTTTTATTCAGCATTAACAGATAAAAGTGGAAATTTTACTTTATACACACCTCAGGCAGACCATTATATTGTGAGAATCAACAATATCTTTCATGAAAGCTTTGATTTGCAACAATCTGAATTTATTGTTAAATTCAATGGCTTCAAGCAATTTGAAGTAACCTTTATTTTTAATGAGAAGAAAGTCAAAATTAACTTTGATACCGAAATTACTAAAGATGATGTTAAGTACGATCTTAAAGTGATTCGAAAAACAATTCTGGCTGGTAAAATAGATGATGGATTAACTCAGCAACCTATTAATGCAACCATTCAGATTGTTGATAATTCTTCAAATAAAGTTATAACTGAAGCAAATTCAAATGAATTAAATGGTAATTATTCGATATCCTATGCAGCTAATGTTAATTATAGAATCGTTGTGAAAGCTAACGGTTATAATGATTATGAAGAAAATTTATATTATGAACAGATAATATCTATTCAGAATTTCACATTAGACATACATATGACAAAATTATCTGATAGTCCAAGAAATCAAACCTTTATCATGTTTAATGATAAGCAGGATGAAAATTTCACTCAGAACTTCAAGTCTGGTCAGAAAATTCCAATGAACAATCTCAATTTTGCAGAAAAAGAAACACGACTGAGTCCTGAAGCTTATCCAGAATTAGATAGATTAATTGATTTACTTAACAAAAATAAATCTGTTAGAATTGAGGTTGCTGGCCATTCTGATGATACTGGAACTGATCGAATTGATAATTTATTGGCCCTTCGAAGAGCTGCAGCAATTCAAAAATATTTAATTTCACATGGTTTGACCGAGGATAGGATTATTGTTAAATCATATTCTAATTCACGCCCTCTTGTACCAGGAACTTCTGAAAAAGCAAAACAAAAGAACAGAAGAGTAGAAATAACAGTACTTTAATCAGTGTTTTTGGTTTTCAAGTAATTTTAATTTTTATTAATGCAAGTAAGTATAGAATTATGAACAATGTCATGAAATTATTTGTCTTTATTTGTCTTATGCTATCTTTAAGTTCTACCTTTTCTCAGGACTTTGAAGTGGCCCCAGTAAAATTGTTTTTTAATGCTGAGCCTGGTCAGACAAAAGCTATACAAATTTTTATTACCAACCATTCCAACATAAAAACATTGTATAATATTACATTAGGAGATTATGAATTAAATAATAATGGAGAAAAGATTGCTAAAGAAGCAGGAAAAACTGAACATTCACTTACTGATTGGATAGTAATCCAACCACCCTATTTAGAAGTTAACCCCAATGAAAAAGCTAAGTTTTTGGTTAGTATTCAAGCACCTGCAGGTGATTATTCAACAAGATGGGCAAATATATTTGTTACTACTACTAAAGAACAAACTGCCTTAATCGTTGATAAAGCCAAACAAACCGGGTTAATATTAAGTGGTCAAATCATATTAAGGGCTATTCAAACTCCTGAATCAAATACGAATTTTAAATTAAAGATAAGCAATCTCAATGAATTAAGTAATAATCTTGATTCAAATAGGGTATTCAAAGCCACAATTGACAATATTGGAGATAAAATAGCCAATTGTAAAGTAATATTGGTTGCTTCGAATCTATCAAATGCTCAGGAAACCAAATTGGATGAAGTTTATTGCGAATCTTACCCCGATACACAATTAATAATAAATCTTAAGATGAATAAGTCACTTCCTCCCGGAAAATATGCATTGGCAGCAATACTCGATTATGGTTCAAAAAATA
>DYPF01000062.1 GCA_020720105.1 Chloroherpeton thalassium | reverse complement strand
TTTTTAGATTATTATCTCTTAAGATTATTGATTTCCTGAAGCATAGTATCCGAAACAGTAATTGTCCTTGATGCTGCTTCGAACGCTCTTTGAGTGGAAATCATATCAGTAAATTGAGTTGCAATATCAACATTTGATTGTTCCAAAGCATTTGCTTTGATAGAAGTGGATTGGAATATATCCCCTGCTGTACCGATTTGCGGATAACCACTATTTGGCGATACAACGAACATATTGTCCCCAGCTCGAACTAAACCTTCTTGATTTTGGAATTGTGCAACAGCTACTTGTCCAAGAACTTCACTTTTTCCATTAGTAAATGCTCCCCAAACCTGACCGCGATCATCTACTGTCAAATCCTCTAATGTTCCCATAGTGTAACCATCTTGGTTAGAGAAACTTGCTGAATTTGGCATTGAATAATTTGTGATGCCACTAATTAATTGGTTTGCTGGTGCAAGCTCAATATTGATATTTGTAGTAGCATCAAAAACACCCACGCCCAGAAGAGTATTCATTTCACCAGAGTTTAAAGTAATTGCTTGTGGAGTTGCCAAAGTTCCATCAGCATTAAATTTTATCGTAGAGTCAGTAGTTGGCAGCACAACAGCATTACCATCTAAAGTTGCCGAAAGTGAGAACTCGTTTGCGTTAGCAGTTTTTGTAAATATATATTCTAATGTATGCACACCACCTACATTATCGTAAATGTTCATACTGGTTCTGCGTGTGTCTCCAGTTGCAGAATTAGAATTTAAATTGCCAGTCATCGAAACTTTTTCAGTTTGATGTGGTGGCGAAATTACATCGTTAGAGATTTGAACGTTATTAAGTGTTCCGCTCAAAATTGAGTTTCCAGATGAATCTCTCATTATTTTGCCATTTGCATCAACCATCACATTGTAGCCTTGCAAAAATGCTCCTGTACTACTATCAACAAAATTCCCTCCTAAGTCACGAGAGATTGCTCCTGCTCGCGAATATTGCTGAATTCCGTTTTGATTATAAATAAAAAATCCTTCTCCTGCCATAGCCAAATCTAATGGTCTTTCTGTTGTTTCTATTACTCCTTGTTGCATATTTTGCTGGATGCTACCTAATTTCACACCCAAACCCATCTGCAGAGGATTTTTACCACCAACACCAAAACCACTTGTTTCATTGGGTTTTCTGCCACGAGTATAAATTTGATTGAATTGCTCTTCAAAATTTGCTCTGTTTGATTTATATCCAACAGTGCTTGCATTAGCTAAATTATTTGAAATTACATCAAATTTTTGCTGATGCGCCCTTAATGAGCTTGTTCCTATTGAAAGGGATCTGCTAAGACCCATTTATTCCTCCTTGAATATTATATCCTATTATCTTTGATTTCTCGGTCATTCGAAATCAATTAAGGTCTCCCAACATTAAGTTAAGGTCCAACCTTATTTCACGCAAAAACAGCTGAATCAATATTTGTAATTACGCTTTCATCCATTTGGCTTCTATCAAATAATGTAACAACAGTTTTGTTTGGTACATTAATAATAAAAGCAGTATCATCAAGCATCACTAATGATTCACGACAATTTTTACTATCTGCTTTAGAAATTGCACTCTCTAATCTTTCCAATTGATTAATATCTAAGTCAATTTCACGACTTGCCATTCTTGTTTGTGCGTGACCAGAGAATTTTAGTCTTTTTAACTCTTCGTTAAAAATTTGAGTAAAGTCAACTGTATTATTGCCACTATTACTACGCGCTGGAATATGTTTAAGATTACCTACACCACCAACTGGCAAAAATGGCACTTGTATTCCGTTAATTTCAGGCATTGTTACCTCTAATTTTCAGAAATAATTTCAGTTATTTTATCAAATGCAAATTCTTTTTGATTTACGGTTAAATATGTTCCATCTGATTTGAATTTTACAGAATTAATTTTGCCAACAAAATACGTTTCTGCAAATGTTGTTGCTCCACGCGAGTCTGTCAACTCAACTTCAAATGAATAATTTCCGTTACTTAAAGTATCTCCATTTTCGTCTGTTCCGTCCCATTCTACGTTATGTTCGCCTTTGTCTAAGTTAGTATTGTCGAGCGTCATTGTTTTCACAAGACTTCCATTTGTATTGTAAATCCGAATTTCTCCTGATACATTATCATAAGGTGAAGAGAAGCCTAATTTTACATTATTGCTTCCATCAAATGTAATTTCATCAGTCGAAATCTTCGCAGTTTTTCCAATCAACCCAGGTATTGCAGTATTTGTTAAACTCTGAGAAAACAAGGAATTCGAAGCTTTTTGCTCTTCCAATAATGAACGAATATCTGTTAATTGTTCTAATTGGGAAAATTGAGCAAGCTGTGCCGCAAATTCTTGATTATCATAAGGTTTAAGCGGATTTTGTGCTTTCAATTGATAAGTCAATAGCTTTAAAAACTCATCTTTGCCCAAAGCTGAATTTCCTATTGCTGTTTTTGTTAACATTTGATTGCTGTTAGTTGTTGTTACTTCCTGTATCATCAAACAACTACCTCCTGCTGTTGTTTTTTGTCTTCAATCATTGAATTATTTTTGATGATGTTCAAAAATTCCCGCCATTCTTTTTTATCATCGTGCTTTCCATTCTTTTCATCAAAATATTGTGTTGTATAATTTTGTTCAAGTGGTGAATTATTTTCTACCTTTAGAATAATATTCTCCGATTTAAAACCTTGGCTAATCAATGCTTCTTTCAATTGAAAAGTAGAACTATCAATCTTTTCAATGGTTTGCGTAGTGTTTGCCCTTATCACAATATTTAGAACATCATCTTTCATAGTTAAATTTACAAATATTGAGCCAAGATTTTCGGGCTTTAATTGCATTGTTGCCTTATAAGTTTCTCCATTTTTCAACACCTTGGTCATTTTTTCAACGTATTGAGGAACATCTTCTAATTTAACATTGGTAAAACTTACAAACTTTGTAGGTTTTACTTGATTATCGAATGTTTTAATTTCGTCCATATAGCCTGATGGCTTAGAATAAATTTGCTCTTTCGTATTAGTTTGTTCTTTGTGATACTCAAAATTATCTGCATCTTGATTAGAGTCTGGATTGTTTTTGTTAAGGTTATCTTTTAGGGAAACATTCTGTATTGGTTTTTCTGTGTTTGTATTTAGCCTGCCAGATATGTTATCTTTTACTTTTTCTATTTGCAGTATCGTTTGAGAAGTTGATGATGATTCTATAGTTTCAACACTATCTTTGGATATTTTACCATTTTCAGAAACATTACTTTTTAGATTAATATCACTTTGTGATTTCTCAATAGTTCCATTTGAAGTATTTGAAATTTTAGAAGGATTAACATTCTTACCAATTTGCTCTTCGGTCAGATTAGTTTTATCTTCAAAATTAATTCCAACTTTTGTTTCAATGAAATCTTTAGATAAGATTGGGTTAATTTTGTTATTAGTAACTAAATTTGTTTCAGGTTTAATTTTGATAGTGTCAGCTATATCAACAGATTCAGAAACAGGTTGCAATTTAATTGCTTCTACTGTGCTTTTATCAACGGGCGAATCAGGTAGTGGAATAAATGTTGTTGAATTAATTGGCTTTAATTGATTATTTGGTTTTTGATAAGCATCTGCCAACTTAACTAATTCTTTAATTGTTTCTGTTATTTTAGATTTTTCAATTGGAATTTTTACATCTTTCTCTTCTGCTTTGATTGAAATAGATTTAATTTCTTCAGGAGAAAATTGCTTTAATTTCTCAGCAATCACTTCCTTGATGGCTGGATGTTCAATTCCTAAGTTTTCAGTAAAATTAAAAGACTTTACAATTGATTCTATATTCTTTGCAATAGAACTCGCCTCAATACTCTCAGCTTTCAATGGAAATAGATTGCTAAGGTCTTCAGGTGTTTCCTCTGATATCAAACCAATTAGTTTTTTTGCTAATGTCTGATACTCTGTTCCATCTAAATTGCTCTCACTTTCACTTGGACTTCTCAATATTGTGTTGAGATTATCCCTTAAAGTTGGAGTTGATATATACGAAATTATAAAATCAAAAAATGATATTTCTGAATTCTCACCAGTTTTTTTAAACTGACTATTATTATCCATAGATGGCTGAATATAGCCACCTTTTGATGATTGAATTTTCATAGTTCATCCTTGCAATTATTGATCTGAGCCGAGTAGCATTATAACTGCGGCTCTTTCTGGGGACAATGCCTCAATAATCTTGCCAGCTTGCTTTTTGGGTAATAATTTTAATATTTTTGCGGCTTCTCTCTCATCAATTCTTTCTAATATTTTTGCAATTTCAGTGGGCGAAGCGTTTTTGAACATATCGGCAAATTGACGGTAATTTGCTATGGTTAACGAATCAGCTTTTTTGGAATAAAATTTCTCCATTTGTGTGATTTTATTATCTTTCGACTTAACATCATTTTGGAGTTGCATAATATTTTTCGTTAATTTATTAATACTATCTTTCAGGTTAGAAGCTACGGAGTATTGGTCATTTAGTACTTTGGAAAACTTTTTGATTGAATCGTTCAAGATATTTTTTTTGGAAATTTCGGTATCTTTGGATTGAATGACTTTTATTAATGAATCTATAATTTTGTTAGAAGACTCGTATTTATGATAATTTTGAGAATTTTGCTTTTCAAATTTTTCAATATTTTGCTGTAGTTGTTTGTACTGCTTTTTGGTAATAATAACTTTATCCAAGAGTGGCAAAGACTTCTTTTCTTTTACAATTCTTAGTGAGTCGGTAGCCGTTCTTTTTGGCTCAAAGCCTAATAAAGTTGGATCGATTGAATAAGTTGCCATAAATCCAACTAAAAGCAACGAAACAAACGCCACTAAAATCACTAAAAATATTATAAAAGTTCTATAGTTCATTTTGCCTTAACTTAATTCTTAAACCAATCTCATCTAATTCTTTTTGTTCTTCTAAGTTTAATCTTTTCTTATGGTCTTCTATTTTCTTTTCTTTAAGCTTTGCTAAAACTTTCTCTTCTTGCATCGCAATATTATATTTGCTTTGTTTAACCTTTTCTTTTTCAGCAAGGACTTCTTTTTCCTCTGATAATTTCTTTTTTTGATCTTCCAATGATTGTTTAAAATAATGGAGATGTTGCATTTTGCTAACATTCATACTTATTACTTCCATATTATTTAGCGATTTTCTATGAATAGTAATATTTTCAATTTCTTCTTCTTTGTTCATTCTTTCATTTATGGCATTAGTAAGCTCAGTCCTTGCAATTGTTGAATTGTAAGACTTTAATTTTAGAAGTGGTTCTAATCTATATTGAAACTTTTTTGCCATATAATTTATCTTTTTGACTATTTAATTAAATAAATATTATTTTAATAAACTTAATAAATTATCAACTGTTTGCTGATATTCTGAATTTTCGTAAACATCTTGTTTAAGAAATAGATTGATTTTATCGTTGTATGTAATCGCCTTATCAGTATTAAGATTTGTGCCTTTTCGGTAAGCACCCACAGAGATTAAGTCTTCATTAATCTTATAAGTAGCTAATAGTTCCTGAATCTTTCCAGCTGTTTGTTTTTGCTCTTTGGAGATAACGTCATTTCTAACCCTCGAAATACTTTCCAGAACGTCAATAGCTGGATAGTGTCCGAGTGTTGCTAACTTGCGAGATAACACAATATGCCCATCGAGAATACCCCGAGCTGCATCGGCAATTGGTTCGTTCATATCATCACCTTCCACAAGAACAGTATATAAACCTGTAATAGAGCCAAGCTCACCTGTGCCTGCTCTTTCCATAGTCTTCTGTAAATAGCTAAATACTGATGGTGTATAGCCTTTGGATGTAGGAGGTTCGCCAATTGTTAATCCTACTTCCCGTTGAGCCATAGCCATTCTTGTAGATGAATCTACCATTAACATTACATCTAATCCTTGATCTCGGAAATATTCAGCAATCGTAGTTGCTATTAAAGGTGCTTTTACTCTTACAAGTGGAGCAGTGTCACTGGTTGCCACAACCACTACTGATCTTTTTAGACCTTCAATTCCCAAATCCTTATCAATAAATTCCCTTACTTCTCTGCCACGTTCACCAACTAAGCATATTACATTTACATCTGCTGATGTATTTCGTGCAATCATACCAAGCAAAGTGGACTTGCCAACACCAGAACCAGCAAAAATACCCATTCTCTGACCTTTACCAAGAGTGAGTAAGCCATCTATTGCTCTGATTCCTGTTGCGATCGGCTCGCGAATTCGTTTCCTCGTTAATGGATTAGGTGGTAAAGAATAAACTGACCTTATCTCTCTAAACTTTATCTCCCCTAAATTATCAATGGGAGTACCAACTCCATCGACAATTCTTCCAAGTAAATTCTCGCCTACACCAATCTGTAATGAAGATGATGATGCAACTATTTCCATACCCGGTTCAATATTTTGCAGATCGCCTAATACCATTGATAATATTCTTTTTTCGTCCAAGAAACCAACAACTTCGGAATAGCTAATTATTGTCCCTCTTTTATCTACTATATAACACAATTCACCAATAGGAGACTTGGGTCCTTGGCTCTCTATCACAAGTCCGATAACCTTGTTAATTTTGCCAATTCTACGAATAGGTTGCACACTAACCGCCCTCTTTTTGAGACGGGTTTGCAGACTACGTGTTAGCATCTTCGTCCTCCATTTGTTTCCTATAAGTTTGTTCGATAACTCCAATTTCTTCGTTTATGTCAGAACTTTGCAACTCTTCTTTTAGGTTTTCTCGCAAAATTTCTAACTGAGTTCTCAAAGTCCCATCAAATTCGCCAATCGATGTTTCTAATTTGATAAATCCTTTTTCTACATTATCATCTACAATCAATTTAATATCATCAAAAATGGAAGGATCAGATGTTAATTCACTTTTCGAACTTCTAAATAATTCAACGTCATCTTGATTAATAAAAATCTTATAAATCAGATTTTTATCAACTTCTTTTAATAGTTTTTGGGAATGCGACAAGAAAAAGTTTTTATTTGCGTCAATTTCATATCCTACAATCTGTTCTGCAACAGTTAATGACAATTCTACCAAATACTTCTTCAATTCATCAAGTTGATTGCTATATTCAAACCTAAATTTTTCGGCTAAAACATCAATCCTGCGATTAATTGATTTAAGCTTTTCAAATTCCTTTTCATCGATTGCTCGGGCAGTACTTTCACCTTCACGGAAACCTTTATTATATGACTCCTGAATTTGATTCTGTAGAATATCCCAGTCTATTTCGGGTTCTGTTGGAGCAAAAAATTCAATGCTTGTAGGTTGATTTGACTCAGAAATTGTAAATTTTTCAGTAAAATGGGTTCTGTTAGGAAACTGAATTACTTCAATCTGTTCAATTTCTGGCTCTGTGCTAACTTCTTCTATAACTTGATTTTGCTTATTTTTAAGTTCAATCAATGAATTTAAAAAGAATTGGCGTTTCTGAATTTCTCTTTCAATTAATTCAGAAGAACGAATAATTTTAATATTCTTACGATTTTTTGGTACTCTGATTACAACTTCACCCATTATAAATCTCCAAATACTAACATATTACCTTTTAAAATTTTGAACTATTGGATTATACAAATACATCTTCTTTACCACGACCACCGATTGAAATTTCTCCGTCCGATTCAAGTTGCTTCACAACATCTACAATTCTCATTTGAGCAAGTTCTACTTCCTTCAACTTAACAGGTCCCATAAATTCAAGCTCTTCTTTTACAACCGCAGAAGCACGTTCACTCATATTTTTGAATATCTTATTCTTAATCTTATCTTCAGCTACCTTTAGAGCAAGAGCTAAATCGCGTTTATCCACATCTCTAAGAATCCTTTGAATGCCTCGATCATCAATTTGAATAATATCTTCAAATAGGAACATTAATCGTTTTATTTCGTTGGATAAATCGAAATTCTTTTCTTCTATATTTTCAAGCATCGACTTAGCAACGGCTGTATTACTCTTATTCAATATATTTGCAACAATTTGCGAACCACCTGTAGCTGCTAAGTTCTGCGAAAGTGTAGATTCGGCAATTTGGTCTACTACTTGTTCGATTTCAGAAACCAATGCAGGTGATACTTTTCCGATAGTAGCTATTCTAAGAACTGTCTCGCTCCTTAGCTCTTCGTTAAACTCTTGCAACACCTCTGCTGCTTGAGATGGCGGAAGGTGCGACATTATAAGTGCAATAGTTTGCGGGTGTTCTTTCGACAAAAAATTTGCTAATTGTGCTGGATCTGCTTGTTTAAGAATGTTGAAACCACGTATTGTGGTTAATACTTTAATCTTTTCTACTATTTCTCTAGCTTTTTCTGCCCCATAAGTTCTTTCGAGTAATACTTGAGCATAGTCCAAACCACCTTCGAGCATCAATGATGAGGCTTGCATCAACTCGTAGAATTCTTCAATTACGTCTTCTACAATAGCTGCTGGAACGTCTCGCAAGTTTGTAATTTCTAATGCTATGGATTCAACTTCACCCATTTCCAGTTCTTTGAATACTTTGGAAGCGACTTCAACATCCATAGACATAAGCAAAATTGCTGCTTTTTGTTTACCTGATAATTCGTTTAAATTTGAAGGAGGCATTATTTTTCTATCTTATTTATTAGTGATATGTTTTTGATTAATTTTTTGATTAATTTTTTAATTAATTATTTGATTTATTGTTTGTTCAACATAGAAATAACATCTTGAGTAAGAAATATTCTTACTAATTTAACAGCTTCTTCTGTTTCTGTGTCAATAAATCCTTGAATCTTATTTTTCATTTCAATCTTTAATAATTGATCTTCGCTGAAATCTGGAGTGTCGGCACTTTCTAATTCTGCTCGAGCCTTAGCAGCTAACGATGCCGAATCGAAATCTGCCTCTTGTGAAAGTGCAAATTGTTCATCTTGGTCTGAAGGAGTGCTTTCTAACATCAATTGCTCTGGAATATCAGCAGGCAAAAGCAACATATCTTCATTATCAAATCCTAAGTCAACTAAATCTTCTTCTGGTTCTTCCTCTTCTTCCTCTTCTGCTGCAGATTTATCTAATGCAACTGTTTGTGGCAATGATAGTGCAATTCTTATCCTTTCTTTTACAAATTTTGATTGCAATAATCTAAACATAAAGAAGATTGATAATAAAATTATTGCAACTAACAATAACAATTTTTGATTTTCTGGTTGTTCTTGCCATGGTTTAGGAATACTTTCTTGAATTAAGTCTTGATAATATGTATCATCAAATGGAACATTTATCACCGATACTTGGTCGTTCCTACCTGGATCGTAACCTACTGCATTTTTAACTGCCAATGTTAATTGTTCTATTTCCTCTTTTGCCTTAGGTGTATATTGAAGTGATTTTACTCCATCTTTTTCAATTATTTTATTCTCGCCATTAACCAATACAGAAACCGTAAGTCGCTTAATATTACCTACTTCGTTTATAATTTTCTCGATTGTTTGTGGAATTTCATAATTTGTGATAAGATTTGCTTGATCTTTTGCCATACTTACTGTTGGATAACTTAATGAATCGGTCGACTCACTTTTCTCTGTAATTTGCTGTTCGCTTCGGGCTACTTGCTTTTCGGGGTCATAATCTGTAATTGTCTTTTCGATTTGTGTGAAATTTAATTCAGATGTTACTTTCACGCTGGAATTTTCCACTCCCAAAACATTATCCAACATTGATTGAACTTTTTGGGATAAATATTGCTCTACTTCAATTTGTTGCTGATGTTGTGCGGCAGTAAGTCCTGCAAGCGAAGCTTTATCTAACGGATCAGCCGAAATTACTCGACCTTTACCATCTAAAATTGTAACGTTTTCGGGATTTAAACCTTCAATAGAGCTTGCTACTAAGTTTTGAATACCCACAACTGTACTATTTGAAATATTCTTATTTGGTTTTAAATGTAATGAAACATTTGCGGTTGGTTGCTTTTGGTCTTCTTTGAATAAGGCATCTTCGGGGACAGCAATATGCACACGTGATGACTTTACTTCTTCGAGAGCATTAATTGTGCGAGATAATTCACCTTCTATCGCTCTTTGATAATTCATTTTCTGAACAAATTCGCTCATTCCTAAATTAGTTTTATCAAATATCTCGTATCCAACTATGCCACTATTTGGCAATCCTTCACCCGCCAACTCAATTCGAGATTCATATACATTTTCTTTTGGGATTAAAATGGTAGATCCGCCATCTACTAATTCATATTCAATTCCTTTTTCCTTAAGGTTTGCTGTAATTTTACTTGCATCTTCGGGAGTTAATTCCTTGAATAATACCGCCATATCTGCATTGCTCTTACCACCAGTTAATAGAATTACTCCTAAAATCGCCAACACTCCAACTACTGCTGAAATGATTAATACTTTCTGCATCGTAGAAAGTCTGTTAGAAAATGTTTTTGCTTGCTCGAGTAGTGCTGCCATTTGTCTATTCCTTATTTCCTAAAAATACTAAACTTGTATACGCAATACTTCGCGATACAAGTCTAATCCTTTATTTCTTAGTTCCATTAATAACTGAAAAGAAGTCTTTGCTTTTTCAGCAGTAATCATAACATCATGCAAGTCAACGGGTTCGCCTTTGATTAACTTTTCGATTGAAGCCGCTGAGTCTTTCTGCTGATTATTTACATCACTCATCAACGACTTAACCGTATCCACAAATTTGGTATCATCTGCGGAAACTTCTTGCCCTGCAAACTTTTGTTGCACTTTGGGCAAATACATTTTGCTGGCATCCATTTCATTTATTATCATTCTGCTGACTCCTTCAGTTTTGATTATTTCAGTTTTTTACTTATAAATTTGACATTAGTTAATTTATCAAATCTTAGCATCTAATAATATTCCTTTGCTAACATTACTTTCATTAATTCTTCCATTGCGATTAAACACAATATGCTTTTCAATTTGACTTTGCTCATCAGGAAAAAGTTTCATAAAATAATTACGTTCATTTTTGGTAATTAATTTTTCTGGAACTTCTTGTAATCTCTCAATTTTATCTCGTAAGTTATTATTCTGCAAGTCATTAGATAATCTTTTGTCAATCTGTGAACTTAAGACATCTAATGCTAAATCTTGCTTTTTTGAATATGGATTATAAGAATTCAGTATCGAAATACTCATTTTGTCTCCTATTCTACACAATGAATAATATTAGCCAATATTTTCTCAGGTACGACTTTCATACTTTAAAATATTCCATTTAATTTACTAAGCCTAAATTTCCAACGAATATCGTGCCACATTTTTGGCTGCCTCGAAGGCTCCTGTATTTGCTTCAAAACCCCTTTGAGCAGTTATCATCTCCACCATTTCAGTAACTACATTGATATTTGGATATTCCACATAGCCTTCCTCATTTGCATCAGGATGGTTTGGGTCATATACAATTCTTGGAGGTGTTTGATCCTTAGCTGTCCTTGCTCTCAGCACATTGTTATCTGGCGGATAACTCGTTGGATTTGCATTTGGGGCATGGTCGTCACTTGTTCTGTTCATTGCAATTTGGTCGGATAATGCATCCTCGAATGGACTATCAGGTATTGCCCTAACTACCACTACTTGTCGTTGATAAGGTTTGCCATCAACTCCAGCAGTTGTATTAACATTGGCGATATTGTTTGCAGTTGCGGTTAATCTCATCCTTTGGACAGACATTCCCTGACCACTTATATTGAACGAACTGAATACATTTTCTGCCATATTTTTATCTATTATTTACTTACTAAACTAAATCTATATAATAATTTATACTAACTCTGGTTGCCAGTTATCGAGGAATTCAATCCTGTAAAAAACCTCTTAACCATTTGCGAACCAAAGCGGAAACGAATTTGTGTTTCTGCTAAAGTTGCCATTTCTCTATCAATATCTACGTGCGTTTCACCAGAAAAATATACTTGTGGCTCAGGAATATTTTGTGGAATTTTTTCTGATTCCACTGCATTTGCATCGGGCTTGCCAATTGGAATATGCATAGATGATTCGGCTGCTCCTGTTATTGACACTTCGGGATTATGAAAAAACTCTTCGAACTTTACACTTTCTGGACGATAATGTGGAGTGTTCACATTAGCAATATTTTGTGCAATAGTCCGCGACCGCAGTGCATAAGCATCTAAGGCTTTATTCATTAATGGTAATCGCTTTGAAAATAAGTAATTATTATAAATCATAATCTTCTTTTTTCCAAAATAGAACAAAGTTAGTGCCAAAATATATAGCAATCAGTGAAACTTATTATATTTCAACATCTTACAACATTGCAAATGATTTCAATACAATAATATTATGGCTAATATTCACCTTAGTATTGCTCTATCGCTTTCTAAAATCTGCTCAATTTTAATATCATCAAAAAGCAATTCACTAAGAAAGCCTTCCAA
>DYPF01000343.1 GCA_020720105.1 Chloroherpeton thalassium | reverse complement strand
AGCGTTTGCGATTTCTGGCGCTTCATGTTCAATTTCCTACTTAGTTAATTTCTATTCATAGTTTCAAGTCCGCACTTCCCTGCAAATGCTTTATATGCGGTGTTGTAGGGCGTTATTCATCCAAAGTCCATTTTTTCCAATTTTCAGAAATGTTAGGACTATAAAAAACTGTTGGAACTTGTTCTGTCTTATTAATTAATATATTCGTCAATGAAACCTTTGAAATCAAATACTCTTCCAATTCACCAAGATTTACTATACCTTTGTTTTCTATGTATTTATTTAGTAAAAAATAAGTAAACATTCCATGCTTTTTCTCTGCATAAGGCAAAGACGGTTGTTCTGCGGTACTAGAACAAAAAACAACTAGATTATTCGCCGAAATTATTTCTTGCTTAGGATTAATTTTAACTCCTCTGCTAGATAATAGTCCAGCACTTCGCCCTTCCCCTGAAAAACATGCATCCAATAAAACTATTACTTTGTTGCTTGGATATTCAGTCAGTGATTGATATACTGAAGGCAAACTAATTGCATAGTCTAAAGAACTACCAGAAACATCAACAGGAATTATATAAGGAATTTTTGTGATTTCATCGGGAAGTCCGTGACCAGCATAATAAAAGATTAAATTTGCTTTACCCGATGAATGCTTACATAATAAGTTTATTTGTGAAATCGCCTGTTTTATCTTTACAAATCCAGCATTTTCCAAATAAATAATATTTTCAGTAGGAACACCTAATGTTTTTACACATAAATCCTTAAAAACGCGAGCGTCATTTAAAGCAAATTCAACATTTTGTTCTTTTCTTAAATTAGTCTGAAAGCTTGTGTAATCCTCATTACCAATTATTAGAACATAAGTATTGTCACTTTTTTTAGAAGTTGTAGGAAGTTTGAAATCATTTATTAACACTGGAGCAACTTGTGTTTGTTTTTCTTTCGGTTCTTCAATTTTAACTTTTATTCCAATATTATAATACTGAGAAGTGCTAATGGAATTATTTGTTGAATTATTGGACAGAGAATAATTTACTGGTGTACTTACTGATGAATTTAAATTTAGTTGATTGATTGAATAATATATAGAAGGACTGACGGCAAAGTTAGGTGTTTGAGCAAGATTATAATATTGACTATTGCTTAAATAACCAGTTGAATTAGAATTAATTGAATATGTTTTAGGGTTACTAACTGCACTATGTTGAGCTAATAAACTAACTTGAATGCCTACCAAAAATAATAAATAATAAACTTTCATATTATTTGAGTATTGGGAAATCTTTAAATTGAAATCTTGTAATATAAGCCGAAGAATTTTCTTTTTCTCTTAATTTAATGTCTAGTAACATCAATCGTTTTATGTCTTGGCTAACACCATTAAAAACAGCCGTTATCTTGATTGGGACACCAAAAACAAAATTAATATTTCTATCACCTTTTACTTCAATTTGGCTTACATAATATTTACTACACAAGAACTGGTTTCCTTTTTCATCATTTAGTTTAATATCATCGTAACCAATATAATCATCTATGTCCAAATTTAACCAAACCTCATCACTCAAATTAGTGATATTCACATCAATCCAAAGTTCATTATTTTTGAATTTACAGGTGGTAACCTCAGCAGAAAAATTATTGTTGGTTACTTTAGGAAAAACATCCTTTACCTGCGGAATAACTTCTACTTTAAAAGTTGTATTGCCTTCCAAATTTCCAATTTCACCAAGAACATCCCAAACGATTGTTTTATTTCCATTCCCAGAAATAAAATCTCCAACATCACCTGATACCTTTTGAAGAGGTCCAGAAAAGGTGCCGTTATTTACAGAATAATAAAGATTAATCTTTGTTGATTGATTGGGTGCCAAGTTGGTTAATTGATAATTGATTTTTATTTTATTTCCATCTTGTTGACTAGTCACAGTTTGGACTGTTTGACTATTTACTAAAATCATTTGAGTAGCTAGGACTAATGTTAAAAAAAATCTTTTCATATTTTACTTTTTTTTCGGTTTAGGTTTATGTCTGTTTTTAGTTAATTGATATACTAATTTTTACGGTTCATTCTAATGCCCTACAACTTGCATATATGTGTGGTGAAACTACATATATACAACCAAATTTGGTTGG
>DYPF01000342.1 GCA_020720105.1 Chloroherpeton thalassium | reverse complement strand
AAGCATTTTTAACAGGCAGAGTACTTATTGAGTCGCCAGACAGTGTAGGGTTAAATTCTTTTTCAACAGGTAACGAAAGTAAAGCAATAGGAAAGAATTCTCAGGCACTTGGTTATAAAACACGTTCTTTTGGCTTAAATTCTACAGCAATAGGAAAATATGCGAATGCAAATGGCGAAAACTCTTTTGCAATAGGCGATTCTACTTTAGCTTTAGGTATAGGTTCTTACGCATTAGGTTCAAGTGGTATTGATTCTATAACTGTTAATGGTGTTAATTCAAAAAGAAGAACAATTGCTAAAGGTCCATATTCTTTTGCTATGGGATTAGGAGCTTATGCCGATTCATCGGGATCTATAGCATTTGGTGCAGTAACTTCTGCATTAGGCTCAAATTCTATCTCTTTTGGTTTGTGGGATACAACCTTTGCACCTCTTTCAGTTGCGGTTGGTTTGCACAATAAATCTTATGGGGTTTACTCTTCGGCAATTGGTAATTATAACAAAACTTATGGAGACGGTTCTTGTGCAATAGGGTCTTTAAATACTTCCGACGGCGATGGTGCTACTACATTTGGTACAGCTTGTTATGCTAAAAATGATGGGGCTTTTGCTATTGGAATTCAAGACACAGCAAGTGGTACAGGAGCTTTTGCCATTGGTTATAGAAGTAAATCTACAGGAGTTACAGCAATAGCTTTAGGTTTTCAAAATACTGCTTCAGGTTGGTTTTCAACAGCTTTGGGTAGTAATACAATATCTTCCGGAATGTATGCTTTTTCGGTTGGAGCGTCAACTTTAGCACAAGGAAACTATTCTTCTGCTTTTGGAAATACTACAATTGCCTCTGGAGTAAATTCAACTGCTTTTGGAAATACTACAATTGCCTCTGGAGTAAATTCAACTGCTTTTGGTAAAGGTATTACAGTTGATGGCGATTATTCTTTTGGTATTGCACTTAGCGACCAAACGGGAATAACAATATCAGCATCAAATGTTTTATCTGTTATGGGTGGAAAGGTTGGTATTGGAACTGTTTCTCCGTCTCGTGCATTACATGTTTATAGTGTTACCGGCCCAACTGCTCGTTTTACATATTCAACCCCATTTGGAACGAGTGGTGCTGGAACAATTATCGAATTTTATTCAAAAACAACTGCTACTTCTGCACCAGTATCAACAGGTTCTATTTCAGTAAATGCAGCAGGTGATTTAACTTATGGCACATTTACAGGCTCTCACTTGGCAAATATAAAAAACGAAATGGAGTATGGATATTTGGTTGATTTAACTGGAAACAATACCTATATAGACAATATTAATAAATCGGGAGAAATTATTTATGGTGGAGAAATTAGTCAGACAGAAAATTCAGCAAATATTATAGGAGCTTATTTTGGAACACAAGGAATAAGCGACACAAAAAAATCGGATTTAGTAATGGCTGTTGGAAATGGCTCTATTTGGGTTGTTGATAATGGTACAAATTTAAATATTGGCGATTATTTAATTTCATCGGCTATAAAAGGACATGCAGTAAAAGATATTGGAAAATATACTGTTTCTCATATTATTGCTAGAGTTGCCGAGCCTGTAAATTGGGAAAACGAAACTAAATTTATTGATGGAATTAAACATAAATTAGTTTCAGTATTTTTTGAAAGTTTCGATTTGCATCATTACGAAAAAGCAATTGAAAAACAACAAAGCGAAATAGATTTATTAAAAGCTCAAATTCAACAGCTTAAAGAAATTATTGAGGTTAAAGCCTCAAAATAATGCCGATTCCGTATCTGTAATAGCCCAATTCTATTGGGCTATACAGTTCCGGTTTGCTATTGTACCAATTGTATTTATAATGCCAAACTATTATAATAGTTTATCCCGAGTTTATTTCGGGAATAACGATTAGTTATTACCATTGACCATTAAATTTCTCTAATTTCATTGTTTGTAATAGTGTATAAGGAATCCCGTTTTTTATATCAAGAAAAAAAGCTGTTTCGCTATCTTTTGTTGTTGAAGGAATTTCAACCCAAGTAGTGCCGTTGTATTTGTAAAAATAGAGGTTTAAATTTTTCACAAATCCAAGGTAAAGATTTTCCTTTCTTGATATTTCGTTGTATATACATTTTGCAAATATAATAAA
>DYPF01000341.1 GCA_020720105.1 Chloroherpeton thalassium | reverse complement strand
GATACAAAGCCAAAGCCGCTCCTATCGCATCGCCATCGGGATTCACGTGCGGTATTAGAACGATAGATTGCTCTGCTTGTTGGCGAATCTGCTGAATGTATTGTATAATATGCGAATCGAGAATTTTCATCTGTTTATATTTAGCCCCCCTACCCCCCAAAGTGGGGAATAGGACGTGGTTTTAAAAATTTAGATATTCTATTGTGTGTCAAAAGTTACTTAGCATGGATGTTTTATTGCTAAATGTCTTATGACTGCAAATATACAAACAAGCCCATTAGCATTTGCTTTAAGTATCGAATTATAAGACTTAAATTTTTTGGGGCAACGCTAGATGAACCATTTATTAAACCCAGATTAATCAATAGATACTAAATCTATTATAAGTCCCAAAACAAATAGAATCCCATAATATCTAAGCGATATTCCAAAAAGATTAACGATCTCGGGTTGAATGTCCCATACTATATAATGTATAACCATCTGGTATTAAAATTAAAGAAAGCCGAGCTTTGCGCTCGACTTATTAAAAGGTCTTCGACCTATTTCTATGTTTTGTGTCTGACCATTTATCGACCAGCGCTAAGAAGCGTTTTTGACTAATTTAGTTAAGCCGTTTATTCGTATAAAAATAACAAAATATTTTGACCCGTCATGGATAACAAAATCAAAAGATTTTGTGGATTTGAAATACCACACCCCAGCCATGCGAGAAACATACCCAAAATGATTTTTAGCGTTTGTTGTACACAGTTATTTAATTATTAAATCAATTTTATATTCATTGCTCCCATCTTTTAATTTCATCAAGTAAGTCCCTTTGGATAATTCATTTAAATTAATCTTCTTAACACTCCTTTCTGAAACTCTTTCATTCAATATCAATTTATGACTATCAACATTGAATATTTTAACAAAAGTATCCCATTGTATATTTTGAATATAAATATGTTTTTTTTCACCACTCTCAATTATTATTTCTTTTATTGAATTAATATTTCTTCTATTAATTTCTGATGCCATACAAAATATTGAAATATTTAAGCCTTGATTGCAATTAGCTTCTTTTGTTAATACTTTAAGGTGAGAATTTGAAATTAAGCTGTCTCTTTCAGGCTTATAAATTAAAAACAACTCCAAAGTATCATGCGGATTTAAAAATGTTTTTCTAAACTTTTTATATTCAGAATTGAAAACCAATACATGGTTAGATGTACAAAAAACATTTTCAATGCGTACTTTAAAACTTGAATTTGAAAAAATCTTTAATGAGGTAGTATCGGTATCTCCAATAGTTGTGTTAAAATAAATATTTATATCTTCTGAAGCTATCAAGCAATCAGGAAAATAAGACCTTTCCATTTCTCCATCATCTGAAAAACATTCTCGACGATAAACATAATTTGTATTGCCTCTATAATTATCTCTACATCTCATATTTCCTTTCCGGTAGAGCTTATTTGTTTCAACGATTCTGGAGTTATCGTAAGAATATGTGGTTAATAATTTCCCGTTACTAAATTCTCGTATTTCATCAATTTTTTCAAGATTCTTATGTATTATCCAAATACCATCTTCTACAGAAATATAATTTCCTTTTCTATCAAAATACTGAGTTAATTCTCCTTTTTTACTTACAAAACCAAACCCTCTTTTTTCTGCATTAAAATATTCCATAGTATCTTCTACTTCTAATATTTTGTAATACCCAAAAGATTGAAACATATACTGTCTATCATTAATATGTAATGAATCTGAACTATCATCGTCATAATACAATTCAATCCATTTCCCAATCCTTAATCCATTTGAATCAATTTGATTAATTCTCTCACCTTGAAAAAAAGTAGTATCGTCATATAAATATGATTTGCCACAAATAACCCTGTCATATTGTCCGTATACAGCAAAATGAATAGTAATTACAAATAAAACAATGACTGTGTTTTTCATAGCCTAATTGAACATATAATATTAATTAATTTTCAGAATAATGAATTTGTATTGTGTACAACAAGCACATAGCTTAATTAACACATCATTAAATTATTCGAAATATTTAAATTCAACGATGTAGCTTCGCCGAGTGAATTTCAATGTTTATTTAATTCCAGCTTGAACCATGGCTTCGACCTCGGCAATTTCGATTGGAAT
>DYPF01000340.1 GCA_020720105.1 Chloroherpeton thalassium | reverse complement strand
CGGTTTATAAAGTTGTCGGTTTGTCATTCATTTTAGCAGGAATAGTTATAACAAGTCGGTCATTATAATAATTATTTTAATAATCATTATTCGGAGGATTTATGAAATTATTATTTTTATTAATTATAATTTTGCCTTTATTTACAGCTTGTGAAGAAAATAAAACAGAAATAAATAAATGTGAAAATACAATTTGTCAAAATTGGGAATATTGTAATTCAATTACCGGGAATTGTCAATTGAATAAAGGTTACTGTAATATAAATGAAGATTGTGAAACAAATCAAATTTGTAATATAAATAATCAATGTGTTCTGTTCAGTAATCCCTGTCAATGGCAAAATTGTTCAAATCATGGAGATTGTATTCTTATTGATAATTTACCCAAATGTATTTGCGATGAGGGATTTATTGAAAATGAATTCAGATGTGAACAAATAATTTGTACCGAAAACGAAACAACAAAAATTATTTGCGGATTCAATAATAACGGACTTCAAACACATATTTGCAGAAGTAATGTATGGACACCTACAGAACCATGTATTGATACTGATGTTTGTATCAATAACAACACAAGAAATGAAATATGTGATATAAACAATCCTGAAATTGTTCCTCAAGTGTGTATTGATGGTGAATGGATTGATAACGGTGATTGTTCCTCATATATAAATCAATTGGGCAGTAATTATAATGATTCCGGAAATTCAATTGCAGTTGATGGTGAAAATTATATTTATGTAACAGGACAAACTAAAGGTGGACTTGACGGAAACAGAAATTTGGGCGGAAATGATGTATTTTTGATAAAATATGATAATACAGGTTTAAAATTAACAATAAGACAATGGGGTTCTTTTTATGATGATTTCGGAAATTCGGTTTCTGTTGATGAATCGAAAAATATTTATATTGCAGGTTATACATCAGGAAATATGGAAGGAAATATAAATGCGGGATTGAATGATATCTTTTTAACTAAGTTTGATTCCGGAGGAAAATTACAATGGACAAAACAATGGGGAACAATATTCAATGATGTCGCAAATGAAGCAGCAATTGACAGTTTCGGAAATATATTTGTTACAGGTTATACAGTAGGAAGCTTAAGTTCAACACAAAATTACGGCGGAAGTGATGTGTTTTTAACCAAATTGGATAATAACGGAGAAATTCTTTTTACTCAGCAAATAGGTTCCGGCGGCGATGATTTCGGAGAAGGAATAACAATTGATAAAGATTCAAATGTTTATATTACAGGTTCATTTGACGGAATATTTGATACTTGGGGAAGTATGGGAGTTGCGGATATTTTTTTAATAAAATATGATAATAACGGAAACATACAATGGTCAAGAGCAATAGGAACTTACAAAAATGAAATGGGAACATCATTAATAACCGATAATAGCGGCAATATCTTTATTGCGGGACATACAACCGGAGATCTTGATGAAAATGATTTTGATAAAACCGATATGTTTGTTGCAAAATATGATTCGGAAGGTAACTGTATTTGGAAAAAACAATTTGGTTCATCTGAAGATGATTATGGTTTATCAATTACTGTTGATATTGAGGAAAATTTATTAATAACCGGTTCAACAACAGGAAATATGATAAATAATATGCCTTCATCATATATTGATATGGATATATTTTTACTAAAATTGAATAAAAACGGGGAAAAAATTGATTTGAAACAAGTTGGCACAAATTACGATGACCGAGGAAATGATGTTTCGGTTGACAGTTTAGGAAATATATTTATTACAGGGTTTATTGCGGGAAATCTTTTTGATGATTCAATATCAGGAAATAATGATGTATTTTTAATAAAATACATCAACCAATTAAAATAACAGTTTTTTTTATTTGTTTTTTATCCGAATCAACTATTTAAATACCTTTGATTTTCAGCGGCTTGACAAAACCATTCAGAGGCTTGACAAAACCATTCAGAGGCTTAGCAAAATCATTCAGAGGCTTAGCAAAACCATTCAGCGGCTTGGCAAAACCATTCAGCGGCTTGGCAAAATCATTCAGCGGCTTGGTAAAATCATTCAGAGGCTTGGTAAAATCATTCAGCGGCTTGGTAAAATCATTCAGCGGCTTGGCAAAATCATTCAGCGGCTTGGCAAAATCATTCAGC
>DYPF01000061.1:5941-12606 GCA_020720105.1 Chloroherpeton thalassium | reverse complement strand
CCCAATAAAACTACAACCTCTGAAAAAAATCCAATGCAATTTTCCACTGAAGCTGCTGCAGTTTTTGATGCAGGCAGAGAACTCTGGAAGTACTATCACTCACAACAATTCCCACTAAGTAATGGGGACAAAATGGGGAGGCAATACAATGTTAATGCTTCACTTTACGACATTAGAGAATATTTTCAAGGCAGAAATGAAGCAGGGAAAATGAATAATAAAAGTTCAGACGTAACATATATGAAACTCATAAGTAGCCTCCGAGAAAACTTAAAAATTTTAACTCAAAAAATTGAACCCAAAGTTTACGAATATGGCTTTTTAAAGGAATAAATTATCTACAATTAAATTGAATTAATTATAAGATGAATAAGATATTAATTTCTAATAAAATAAAAATACTATAAATTAGTTTATAAATAAGATTATTTATAAGCTAATTGTTTTTTAGAGGAATAAATTAAAATGGATTTTCAGAATTTTACGATAAAAGCTCAGAACTCTGTCAAAAATGCACGTGAAATTGCTTCGAATTATTCCAATCAAGCAATTGATGGCATACATATTCTTGCAGCTTTGGTGCAAGATAAAGATAATTTGTCTTATGATATTATAAATCGCATTGTCGGGAATGTTAGTCAAATTCAAATTCAAGTGTCTGCTGCTCTCGATAAATTATCTAAAGTGTCAGGCGGAACTCTAAATATTTATTTGTCTAATAATGCAAATGAAATATTTGTAGCTGCCAAAAAAGAGGCAGATTTCTTCCGCGATGAATTCATAAGCGTTGAGCATATCTTATTAGCTTTGCTCGAAGTTAAATCTGCTGCAATGGAAATATTGCAAAAATCTGGCATAAGCAAACAAGAAATTCTAAATGTATTAAAAGATATTCGAGGAAATAAACGAGTAACTGATAATAATCCTGAAGACAAATATGAATCACTCAAAAAATATGGACGAAATCTGACAGATGAAGCCCAAAAGGGAAAACTCGATCCCGTAATTGGACGCGATGAAGAAATTAGGCGTGTGATGCAAGTGCTTTCGCGAAGAACTAAGAATAATCCCGTGCTTATCGGCGAACCAGGTGTTGGCAAAACCGCTATAGTTGAAGGCGTTGCAACCCGTATTGTAAATGGCGATGTGCCAGAAACACTAAAAGAGAAGAAATTGATTGTACTTGATACGGGTTCGCTTGTGGCAG
The DNA here is from genome assembly GCA_020720105.1 of Chloroherpeton thalassium. Classification (GTDB taxonomy): domain Bacteria; phylum Bacteroidota; class Ignavibacteria; order Kapaibacteriales; family UBA2268; genus GWF2-33-9. The sequence goes on along the minus strand of DYPF01000061.1, from coordinate 11,399 downwards.
GCACAGGTTATCGTGGTCAGTTCGAAGAGCGAATGAAGGCAATAATTAAGGAAGTCGTAGATGCGGAGGGTCGTATCATTTTGTTTATTGATGAAATGCATACTTTGGTTGGTGCGGGATCGACTGAAGGCAGTTTGGATGCTTCCAACTTGCTTAAACCTGCTTTAGCGCGAGGTGATTTGCACTTAATTGGAGCAACAACACTTGATGAATACCAGAAATACATCGAAAAAGATGCCGCTTTGGAGCGTAGATTCCAAAAGGTTTATGTAGCCGAGCCAAGCGTTGAAGATACAATTTCGATTTTGCGAGGATTGAAAGAGAAATACGAAATTCACCACGGAGTTAGAATCACAGATGGGGCGATAATTGCAGCCGCAGAACTTTCGGATAGGTATATTTCGGATAGATTTTTGCCCGATAAGGCAATTGATTTAATTGACGAAGCGGCATCTAAATTGAGATTAGAGATTGATTCTATGCCCGCTGAATTGGACAATATTGAAAGAAGGATTCGACAATTAGAGATAGAAAAGCAAACACTTTTAAGGGAGTTAAAGGAAAATGATTATACTGACAAAGATTGATGACAATCAAATTATGGTAAATGCCGAAGAAATCGAAACAGTGGAAACTGCCCACGATACGATAATAACTTTGCGGAGTGGACGAAAGATTATTGTTAAGGAAAATTCAGCTACAATTAAAGAAAAAACTATCGAATACAAGAAATCAATTAGCGAAATATAAATTTAACGAATATGAATTTGTTTCGCCTTTATGAACAGGAATTGTGGTTGCCCGTCCATCGTTATGCTGCAAAAAGTGATGCCTACCCTTAATTCTGACTACTTCGAACTCTAATTTTAGGAGTAATGGACAAAAATGATGCTAATTTTTCTTCCAAAATATATTGTATCCATCAATACTACAACTTCGCCGTGTTGATGCTCTGATTTACTTGCTTGAATTTTATCTAAATGACGCTGGATCGTTCTGGTTGAACATTGGTATTTATTAGACAGTTGTGCGTATGTCTGTTTGCCAGAAACATACTCTTCCCAAAGTTTTTTATTGTCAATTCTTTCGCCACCTATAAATTGCTTACCACATTTATTACATTTATACCTTTGAATACCTAAGATTTTGCCATTTTTCTTGGTGTGATTTGATCCACAATTTCTACATATTTTTATTCATATACTTTCAAATACTGCAAATCTAACTATTTTATACACTTACACAATTTTCAGCCTCATTTTTGTCCATTATGCCTAAAAGTAATAATATTATGTAAAATACACCTTAATTCAAGTAATTATAAGATTTAATTGTATCCCACAACTACAAATATACGATATTTATATTTATAATGTATAAATTAAAGAAATATTTTAGGAAAATTAATGATCTTCATTTTATTCAAATATATTCAATTATCAAAATATCAAATGAAATTTAAATAATTTATCTTGATATTAATAAATATTAATCATAATGATATTATCGAAATATTCGCTTAATATTATGTTCGGCATAAATCATATAAGAATTATTAAAAATAATTTTAATCTACAATATTGATATACAAGCATATAGAAATATTATAATAATTATTATAATAAATATTGAGATATATTGAACAATCTTGAAATTTATCCATAAGTCTTGAATATGAAGAAAAATTAATTTGTTTTTTATTGCAGTGTTGAAAATTTGTTGTAATTTTGTACTAAGTATTTAAAGAAGATTAATTATTTATTGAAAATATTAGAAAACAAATTAGTTTAAACTATAAAATAAAAGTACTATGGCAGAAATTTCTGAAATTATCGAAACCAATATCCAAAAACATGGTATGGATAGGAATGCATTATTGCCTATTCTTCAAAGTATTGTGAAAGAGAAGAGACATTTGTCCGAAGAAACTCTTGTGCAAATTGCTAAATCTCTGGATATTTCATCAGCGGCTGTATATGGAACAGCCTCATTCTATTCATTTTTGGACACAGCGCCAAAAGGCAAAAATATAATTCGTGTTTGTAAAACAATCGTTTGTGATATGAGCGGCAAAGACGAGATTATGGCAACTTTTGAAAAAACACTTGGAATAAAATTTGGTGAAACTACAGGTGACAAAAAATTTACTTTACTAACTACAAATTGCCTTGGTTGGTGTGCCAACGGACCAGCTATGCTTATCAATGACGAAGTTTACACTGATTTAACACCTGACAAAGTTCGTGAAATAATCAAATCTTACAAGTAGGAGACCAAAATGAGTACAAGTATTAAAAGAGTAGATATAATTTTTGCACCATATTCCGAAGCACCTTATCAAAAATTTAAGGAAATGATTACTTCGGTTACTCCTGAATTTATCGTTGATGAATTAATTGCATCGGGATTACGTGGACGTGGCGGAGCTGGTTTCTTAACTGGTTTAAAATGGAAATATGCAAGAAATGCTGAAGGCGATATTAAATATGTTGTTAGTAATGCAGACGAAGGCGAACCAGGGACCTTTAAAGATAGAGAAATTCTAACTAAAGTACCTCGCAAAATGATTTCAGGAATGGGAATATGTGCGTATGTTATTGGAGCTAAGAAGGGTTATATATATTTACGAGCTGAATATAATTATTTGAAAAAAGATTTACAATCTGAATTGGATATTTTCCACGAAGTTTGCCGTGAGATGAATTTTGATTTTAATATTGAGATTTTCTCAGGAATGGGGGCTTATGTATGTGGAGAGGAAACAGCTTTGCTTAATTCTATCGAAGGAAAAAGAGGCGAACCCCGAAATAAACCACCTTTCCCAACAAATGAAGGTTTGTTTGGCAAACCAACAGTTATTAATAATGTTGAAACATTTGTAAATGTTATGATGGTGTGCAGATTAGGAAGCGAAGAATATACCAAATATGGTATTCACGGTCAAACAGGCTCCAAATTATTCTCTATTTCGGGCGACACACCTCGCGGTGGAGTTTATGAATTAGAACTTGGAATGAAAATTCGCGATTTAGTAAATGAATTTGGCGATGGAAATACCAAAGCAATTCAAGTTGGTGGAGTATCAGGATTTTGTGTTCCAAGAGCAAAATTCGATGAATACACTATTGGATTCCCAAGTAAATTAACTGGAGATTCACTTCCTACAGGTGGTTCGATTAAATTTTTCAATTCCAAAAGATCAATGTATCACGTTCTGGAAAACTTTTTAGAATTTTTTGTGGAAGAATCTTGCGGTCAATGTACTCCTTGCCGAGTTGGAACTCAACAATTGTTGAAAGGTATTCGTGAAATTAAATTAAAATCAATGCCTCCATTATATTTGAATAAATTATACGATTTAGCCAAAACAATGAAAATTACTTCGAAATGTGGATTGGGACAAAGTGTTGCTAATGCTTTCTGTTCTATAGTTGATGAGTTTAAAGAAGAAATTATTTATTAACATCTAAAATTGAAATAAAATGATAAACATAACGATAGACGATATAAAAATGCAAGTAGCAGATCATTCCACAATTTTGGATGCTGCTAAACAAATTGGTGTAAATATTCCTACTCTTTGCTACCACGATGATTTATGCGTTGCTGGAAATTGTAGAGTGTGTGTTGTTGAAATACAAGGACGACCAAGATTAGAAACATCTTGTTCTACTCCTGTTGAAGAAGGAATGGTTGTATATACAAACGCTCCAAAAGTTCGCAATGCTCGTAAAGTAATTGTTGAATTACTACTCAGCGAACATAATGAAGAATGTACAAAATGTTATAAAAATAAGAATTGTGAATTACAAAATTTAGCACAAGAATTTTTCAATAATCAAGAAGAATACTTGAATTTAGTCCCCGATCATCACCATAAAATTGATAGATCTTCGGACGCTTTGCAATACGATCCATCAAAATGTATTAAGTGTCAAAGATGCGTTAGAACTTGTACTGAAATTCAGGGAGTTAGTGCTTTGAGTGCAGTTCATAAGGGTAATGAAATGAAAATTTCCACATTTATGGAAAAGAACTTTGCCACAGTTGTTTGTACAAATTGCGGTCAATGTATTACACACTGCCCAACTGGCGCTTTAACTGAGAGATTATACTTTGATAATATCTGGAAAGCAATAGAAGATCCAACTAAACACGTAATTGTAAATACAGCTCCTTCTGTACGCGTTGGTTTAGGCGAGCCTTTCGGATACGAACCTGGTACAATCGTTACTGGACAAATGTCAGCTGCTTTGCATAGAATTGGCTTTGACTCAGTATTAGATACAAACTTTGCAGCAGATTTAACAATTATCGAAGAAGGTAATGAATTATTACATAGATTAAAGAAAGCATTAGTTGATAAAGAGCAAGTAGCTTTACCAATGTTTACTTCTTGCTGCCCAGCTTGGGTGAAATTCTGTGAACATTTGTATCCAGAATATCTTGATAATTTATCAACTGCTAAATCCCCGCAGCAAATGTTCGGACCGATGTCCAAAACATATTATGCAAAGAAAAAAGGAATTGACCCCAAAGATATAGTATCAGTTGCAATTATGCCTTGTACTGCAAAGAAGTTCGAAGCAAATCGTCCCGAAATGAAAAGTTCCGGCTATAATGATGTTGATGCTGGATTGACAACCCGCGAATTAGCATTAATGATTAAGCAAGCAGGAATTGACTTAAAAGAATTGCCGAATGAACCATTCGATAGTTTGATGGGCGAAAGTTCTGGTGCCGCCGATATTTTTGGTGCTACCGGTGGTGTGATGGAAGCTGCTTTGAGAACTGTTTACGAAGTTGTAACAGGCAGAGAAGTGCCATTCGAAAGATTGAATATTACTCCCGTTCGTGGTTTGGAAGGAATCAAAGAAGCAGTGATTAAATTTGAGAATTGTTTGCCAGAATTTAGTTTCCTAAATGGTGTAGAATTACCAATTGCTGTTGCTCACGGATTATCCAATGCAAGAAAAGTAATGGAATTAGTAAAATCAGGCAAGGCTCCATATTTATTCGTAGAAATTATGGCTTGTCCTGGTGGATGTATTGGTGGCGGTGGTCAACCAATCCCAACTAATAATGAAATTCGCCAGAAACGTATTGATGCAATTTATCGTGAAGATGCAGGCAAACCAATCCGTAAATCACACGAAAATCCTGAAATAATTGAAATTTATAAAGAGTTCTTAGATAAACCACTTGGTGAGAAATCGCACAAGTATTTACATACTCATTATACAGAAAGAATGAGATATTAAAAAATGACAGGGCTGATACATTAGATATGTCCTTACCATAAATCCCTCTCCATTCTGGAGAAGGACTTAATACTTGAATATCCAAAATCTCCATCTTTGAGGGGGAATAAAAGGGGTAGGAAAAAAATTATTAGTTTTTTCAAACCTATCCCCCTCCTCTCCAGAATGGAGAGGAGGCAGGGGGGAGAGGACAGCAA
>DYPF01000061.1:2773-5841 GCA_020720105.1 Chloroherpeton thalassium | reverse complement strand
GAGGACAGCAATCTTCTTGTATTAGCCCAAAATTATCTTGAAAATACAAAAATAAATAGAAATAGAAATTTAAATTAATCAAACCTAATCTAACAGAGGAGTTACTTATGGAAAAGGTTGAAAGATTAGCTACTATTCTAATCACTTTCAAAAAAGAAAATGAACAAATTCCAATCCTAAATGGAATTTTATCTGAGCATTCTCAATATATCCTTTCTCGGTTGGGCTTGGCTCTTCCACACAAAGACTACAATATTATCACTTTGATAGTTGAAGCAAGTATCGATACCATTAATTCACTTGCAGGAAGATTAGGCAAATTAGATTCGCTAAATATTAATGTTTTAGTTGAAAAAGCAAAGGTGAAATGATGAAATTTACTCCCGAAAAATATGCAATTGCCGACGAGGCAATGAAACCTTTCATTGATGAAAATGAAATCAATGAATATTTGAAGAATTGCAAACCAACAATGGAAAAAGTTCAGCAAATTATAGATAAGTCTCTAAGCAAGAATAGATTGTCTCTCGAGGATACTGCTTATTTACTTAATGCTGAAATGCCCGAAATGGTTGAAGCAATCAAGGAAGGTGCCAGAGAGTTGAAAAAACGAGTTTATGGTGAGAGAATTGTGCTATTTGCTCCTCTATATGTTGGAAATTTATGTACAAATAACTGTGCGTATTGCGGATTTAAAGAGAGCAATAAAAAGGTCAAACGCGAAACTTTAACTGGCAATGAACTTATTGAACAAGTGGAAGCCTTGGAAGACAATGGTCATAAACGATTGGTGCTTGTTTATGGCGAACATCCCAAATACGATGCTAACTTTATTGCTGAATCGGTTCGTACGGTTTATAAAGTAAAAAAAGGAATGGGAGAAATTCGTAGGGTGAATATTAATGCTGCTCCTTTGGAAATTGATGGCTTTAAAATAGTAAAAGAATCGGGCATCGGTACTTATCAAATTTTCCAAGAAACTTATCATCAGGGTACTTATTCCGAAGTTCATCTTTCAGGACATAAACGTAATTACGATTGGAGACTTACTGCACTTGATAGAGCGCAAGAAGCAGGAATTGATGATGTCGGAATTGGTGTTCTCTTTGGTTTGTATAATTGGAAATTTGAGGTTATGGGACTTTTACGTCACGTTAACCATCTGGAAGCTGTTTATAATGTTGGACCTCACACAATTTCCTTCCCGCGTATTCAGAATGCGCTCAATTTAGACATTGACAAATCCAGTTTGGTTAGCAATGATGAATTTGTGCGATTGATAGCTATTCTCCGACTTGCAGTTCCTTATACAGGTATGATTTTAACTGCCCGTGAAGTTAAAAGTATCCGCGATGAAATTATCCGTTTTGGTGTTTCGCAAATTGATGGTGGAACAAATATTCAAATGAAAGGTTATACTAAGAAGAAAGATGAGCAAAACCTTGACGAAGAGCAATTTAGCATTAATGATAATCGCTCCTTAGAGGAAGTGATTGTGGAATTGATGCATCAAGGTTTTATTCCTTCTTTTTGCACTGCTTGCTATCGTCTCGGAAGAACGGGCGAGCACTTTATGGAATTCTCCGTGCCTGGTTTTATTAAAAGATATTGCCAGCCTAATGCACTATTAACTTTTGCAGAATATTTGCAAGATTATGCAAACCCCGAAACAAAAGAGAATGGTTACAAAATGATTGATGAAAAACTTGATGAAATGGAAAACGATACATTCAAACATAGCTTAATCAAGAAATTAGAATTAATTAAACAAAAACAAAGAGATTTATATTTTTAGGTAAAGTTTATGAAAGGTAAAGATTTAAAACCTCACATTGGAATTTTTGGTCGCAGGAATGTCGGAAAAAGTTCTCTTATCAATGCGATTACTCGCCAAGAAGTTTCAATTGTCTCTGCCGAAGCCGGCACGACAACCGACCCCGTTAAGAAGTCTATCGAAATTTTCGGTATCGGTCCTGCTATCATCCACGATACTGCTGGTGTTGATGACACTGGTGTTCTTGGCAAAAAGCGTGTTGAAAAGACAATGAATGTTATTCCAATTGTTGATTTTGCAATTCTTGTTATCGCCGATAATGTCTTTGGGAATTCCGAATTGGACTTAATTAATCAATTTAACGAGTATGATTTGCCATTTATATTAGTTCATAGCAAAATAGATTTATATCCATTGCTACAAACTACCATTGATGAAATTCAGAAACATACTGATGCTCCTATTCTTGAGTTTAATTTGTATAATGAAGAATTGCTCAATAATTTAGTTAATATAATTATTGAGAAAATGCCCGAAAATGCTTATAATTCTAAATCATTGTTCAAAGATTTAATTAAACCTAAAGATATTATTCTGCTTGTTACGCCCATAGATAGTGAAGCTCCCGAAGGTAGAATGATTCTCCCGCAAGTGATGGCTATCCGAGATATTTTGGATAATTACGGCATCTGCATTACCCTTCGCGAAACAGAATTAGAAGATTTTTTCGAAACAGGAATTAAACCTCACCTCGTTGTTACCGATAGCCAAGCCTTCGAATTTGTGAATAAAGTTGTTCCAACAGATGTAAAATTGACAAGCTTTAGTATTCTTTTTGCTCGCTTTCGTGGCAATTTTCCTAAATATATTGAAGGAACTCCTTTCATTAGCAAATTACAAGATAATGATAAAATATTATTGCTCGAATCCTGCACTCATCAACTTTCCTGCGAGGATATTGGACGTCATAAAATCCCAAAATGGTTGCGTGAATTTACTGGTAAAGATTTATTCTTTGATCATTCCAGCGGGCTTAGTACTTTTCCTCGTCCTATTGAAGAATATCAATTAGTGATTCAATGCGGCGGATGCGTAATTACTGAAAAGCAATTGAATAATCGTCTCAAGCCTTTTATTAAGAAGAATATTCCTATTTCAAATTATGGATTAACTATTGCTTATGTTCACGGCATATTTGAGAGAGTGATTGCACCTTATAAGAATATTTATTAATAAATTATGACGATTATTATTTATTATTTAGATGGAATAAATTGAATTATAGATGGAATAA
>DYPF01000061.1:0-2673 GCA_020720105.1 Chloroherpeton thalassium | reverse complement strand
AAACATTTAAAATGATAAACCAAAATGAAATAAATATCGATACAATAATTAAGTTGCTGAAGACTTCTCTTTCAGAATCTAATTATTTATTTGAATTTGCTAATAAAATTAAATTAGAAAATATTGGAAATAAAGTCCATATTCGTGGAATTATTGAATTATCAAATATATGCTCGAAGGATTGCTATTATTGTGGTATTCGTAAGTCAAATAAGAAGTTAGAAAGATATAATATTACTGACGATGAGGTTTTGCAAACTGTTGCAGAAGCCCAAAAAGTTGGTTATACTTCGATTGTTATTCAATCTGGTGAAATTATAGACGAGCATTTTACCGAAAGAATCGAGAATCTTCTGAAAGCAATCAAACAAATGTCTGATGGAAAATTAGGGATTACTTTGTCGCTTGGCGAGCAGACTACGGAAACTTTCCAAAGATGGTTCCAAGCCGGTGCTCATCGATACTTATTGCGAATAGAGAGTTCTAATCCCGATTTATATTATAAAATTCATCCTAAAGATGAAAAACATAATTTCGAAAATAGATTGAAATGCCTTGAATCTCTTAAACAAATTGGCTATCAGGTTGGAACAGGTGTGATGATTGGTTTGCCATTTCAGACACTCGAGGACTTAGCAAATGACTTGCTTTTTATGAAAAGAATAGAAATTGATATGTGCGGAATGGGTCCATATATCGAACAAGTTGATACCCCGCTATATAAATTCAAAGAAGTACTAAAGCCGCAAACAGAGAGGCTTTTCCTAAGTCAAAAAATGATAGCCATCTTGCGTTTAATAATGCCCGATATTAACATCGCTGCTGCTACTTCGCTTCAAGCAATTGATAAAAAAGGTAAGTTAATGGCAATAACAAGTGGTGGTAATATTATAATGCCAAATATTACACCGATGAAATATCGGAATGAATATAAAATCTATGATAATAAGCCAATAAACAATGATTTAACAATGAAGTTTTTGTTTAAATTAAAAAAGGATATTGAAACAATTAATCATCAAATGGAGTTAAACGAATGGGGAGATTCGCATCATTTTTATAAAATTAATCAGAAATAAATTAGAAGTACTTCAAAGATTTAAATTATTAAATTATTAAATTACTTATTCGTTATTAATTAATTAAATTAATGCAAAATTAAAAAAGTGAATATGAGCGAAAATCAAATTGAAATTATTAAAACATTACAAAATACAGATAATAGTGATAATCATTTAACTCCCCATCAAATTGTATCGGAATTAGACAAGTATATTATTGGGCAAAATGCTGCCAAAAAGTCCGTTGGAATTGCTCTGCGTAATCGTTGGCGCCGCCAGAATGTAGAGGGTGCTTTACGGAACGAAATTATGCCCAATAACATTATAATGATTGGTCCTACTGGTGTGGGAAAGACCGAAATAGCTCGCCGATTGGCTTCTATTGCACAAGCACCATTTGTGAAAGTAGAGGCAACTAAGTTTACCGAAGTTGGCTATGTTGGTCGCGATGTGGAATCTATGATACGCGAACTTGCCGAACGATCAGTTCAAGTGGTAAAGGAAGAGCATCGTGCTGAGAAACAAGTTTTGGCTAAGCAATTTGCAGAAGAACGATTATTGGATATTTTAGTACCTCCCGATCGTCCAGCCGATCCAAATAATCCAAATCATTTTGATATGACCGAGCTGACCGAGACACGCGAGAAAATTCGTAAATTGGTGAAAAAAGGTAAATTTGATAATAAAGAAGTGGAAATTGATATTTCTTCGGACTCATCAGCATCAATGCAAGTTGTAGGACCATTTTCTTTGGACGAAATGGGCTTGAATATTCAGGATATGATGAGTAATATTATGCCCAAAAAGACCAAAAAGAGAAAAGTAAAAGTGCCCGATGCATTGCGATTGCTTGAAAAGGAAGAAGTTGAAAAGCTAATTGATATGGATGCTGTGATTTTGGAGTCTATCAGAAGAGCAGAAAATTCAGGTATTGTATTCATAGATGAAATTGATAAAATTGTATCGGGTTCAAGTAGCAAAGGTACTGGTCCAGATGTCTCCCGCGAGGGTGTTCAACGCGACTTATTGCCAATTGTTGAAGGTTCAACGGTAAATACAAAATACGGTCAAATTAAAACAGACCACATTTTGTTTATTGCCAGCGGTGCATTCCATGTGTCTAAACCATCGGATTTAATCCCTGAATTGCAGGGTAGATTTCCAATTCGTGTGGAATTGCAAAGCTTGACCGAAGAGGATTTTGTCAAAATATTAACAATACCCGAAAATGCTTTAATTAAACAATATCAAGCGTTATTGAAGTCCGAAAGTGTGAATTTAATATTTACAGAAGATGCAATCAAGCATATTTCTTCAACCGCAACAATAATCAATGCAGAAGTAACTAATATCGGTGCTCGCCGATTACATACAATTATGACCACATTGCTCGAAGATATTATGTTCGATATTCCAGAAATAATCAAAGATGATACAATTACAATTGACCAAAAATTTGTAGAAGAAAAGCTGTCAAAAATCACAAAAAATATGGATTATAGCAAATTTATTCTGTAAATTTATTCATATACATTTGGCATTCAAGTAGATGCTCGTTATTGGGGTATTAGGTGTTATTCTCCATTTTAACCTTCCGAAGGTTTAGAAACCT
>DYPF01000060.1:6673-12612 GCA_020720105.1 Chloroherpeton thalassium | reverse complement strand
CGAAGAGCTAAAACATTTAGTCGAAGAGAAATTCTTCTTAGTAGAAGAATAAAAACACGTGATAATTTATTAATATCATTAATTAATTGATAATAATTATATGGATAAATGATTTGAGCATTAAATAATATAATCTATTTGTAAATTATTAATTAATATACTTGAAGAATTATTTGCTGAATAAAAAAAAGGCTGCTTATAAGAGCAGCCATTAGTAAGTTATCGCCAATTATTCTAAAAGTATTTAATCAATAGAAAGATAAAATAATTGTAAATGTTTATATTTTATTCCTTCTTTCTTGTCCAATAAGAAGTACGCCCAATTAATGAGATGCCAATATATCCACGTATTTTCAATTTATTCTTATTATCCAATTTCATAAAGCAATCATAAGTCTTTCCGCTTTTTGGATCGTAGATTTTTCCATCTTCCCATTCATCACTACCATTAAAAGTAAAATCTTTGAGAATAACCAAATCCAATAAAGGTCTTGACTGCAATTTTGTATCAGGATTTTTATCATCCATCTTGGGTTTGCCATTGCGATTCGGCTCTTTTAGCCAAATTAATTTGCCGTAGAACTTGTTATTCTTTTGATAGATTTCAATCAGCGATTCATTGTTTTCGGAATACCACTGACCAAGAATATCTTCAGACTTTTCTGCTTTGACATTAAATGAGAACATCAGAAGAAATGCAATTGTGGAAAAAAATAATTTCATAAAATCTCCTTTTTAAAATTGGAAATTAAGAATTTTTTATCAAATAAACATCATTTTTAGCATAAAAAAAAGGAACTTTGCCCGTCGACAAAGCCCCTTAGCATAATAAAGTGTGTGGTTTATTTTACTACTACAATTTTTTGTGTTGTGTAGCCGCTGTTAGTTAAGATTTGAACAAAATACACACCATTAGATAATCTATTTAAATCAACTAATTGTGTTTGTAAGCCTGTGTTTAATAAGCCTAATTCTACTTTGCTCAATTCGTTTCCATAAGCATCAATCAATCTGAGTGTTACACTTTCTGGATTGATCAAATGGAAGTTTAAAGTTGCATAATTTGATGCAGGTTGAGGATAAATACTTGATGAAAGTATATTTTCATTGTAATTATCATTAACACTTGCAACATATTCTGCATTAACTGGGTCATATTCTGCCCATTTATCATCCCATCTTTCGCCAGCTGCAAATGCTCCACGATAAGTTACTTTTGTGAAGAAGTTATCGCCGATTGGTACAATTGCATCTGTTGGGAAATTTGCTGTTGTTAAATATTCTGCATTATTTACTGGACTTGCATCTAATAATGCTAATTCGTTTGGATATGCATTCGTTAATTGTGCAATTGTATTTACATCATCGCCTGTGCCATTGCTGAATACATTGCCTGTTTCTACTGTTGTTAACCAGTCTGCTGTTACTTTGCCTTCTGCTGCTGTTCCACTACCAAAGTAAAATTTCTTTGTTAGATCCTTGATTCCGTAGAATGATGTTGTTGATACATGGCTCGAGTCGTTTGCTGCTCCTCTTACTGTATTTTGATTTGTCATTTCAACGCCTCTTGGCCAGCCTGCAAAAAGTGAGTTATATATGCTTATTCTTGAATTTCTTCTGATTTGTGCTCCTGCTAAGTATTTCGAATTTACTTGATTACCTAATTCCCAGCTCATCTTTGCAAATGGTCCAATTGCTGTTACATTCGAAAATACTGGTGATGTGAATGGTGTCTTTTCTGTTGATTTTGAATCATTATCACTTTCAAATGCTTCACTACTTGATTGGTCTGCTATATCTGAAAATCTTTTTACTAATACGAATTGTACTTTACCTCTATAGCCATTATCTGTATCAATATCATCATCTATTGTATTATATGCTATTAAGTGTTTCATATTTACTGTACCACCAAACCATTCGTACGCATCATCTCCATTATATGAACATTGTACATAATCGATTACTGTGCGGCTACCTACTCCACCCATTGTTAATGAGTTTAATTCATTATCTGGTGATTCTGCTATACCTGCAAATTCTATTCTTACATAGCGCAATACTCCACTACTATCTGCATCATCATTGCCACCATACCATGCATTCTTCTTTACATCTACACCGTCTGCTATTCCACCTTCAATTGGTGCTTCGCCTACATTTGTTTTTGCTTTACCCATTATCAATAAGCCACCCCAGTCGCCTCTATCTCTTTCGCCTGGTTGTGCGCCCGATGTCATTACGATTGGTTTGTCTGCTGTTCCGTTTGCATATATTTTACCGCCTCTGTTCACACATATTGCACTTGTATTGCCTACTTCGCCTAATATTACTGTTCCTGGATCTACTCTTAATGTTCCACCATCTTGTACAAATAATACTCCTTTTAATCCATAGATTTTACTTGCACTCAATGTTACTGTGCCTGTGATATCGCCTGTCAATGTTGAATCTACTTTTGCTGCTTTTGGCAATTTGATTGTTAACGGACCTACCATTGCACTTAAAGTTGGATTGCCTTTTTCTTCCATCTTGATGTACAATGTTGTTGTTGCTTTTCTTGGCAATACTGTGATTGTACTTCCTGCTGGCTTTGTTACATCTTTGCTATTTACATCTTTGAATTCTGTTGTATTTTTGGATAATTTCAATATTTCCCATGGTCCGTTTGGTCCTTCTGTACTTGCAGAGAATTGGAATGTCTTTTCAAATGTCAAATCTGTTGTCCATTTGATTGTTACTGTGCGTCCTACGCGTAATTCTGTTCCTGCTGTTGGAGTGGTGATTTGTAATTCGAGAGGTAAATATTCTGCATTAACTGGGTCATATTCTGCCCATTTATCATCCCATCTTTCGCCAGCTGCAAATGCTCCACGATAAGTTACTTTTGTGAAGAAGTTATCGCCGATTGGTACAATTGCATCTGTTGGGAAATTTGCTGTTGTTAAATATTCTGCATTATTTACTGGACTTGCATCTAATAATGCTAATTCGTTTGGATATGCATTCGTTAATTGTGCAATTGTATTTACATCATCGCCTGTGCCATTGCTGAATACATTGCCTGTTTCTACTGTTGTTAACCAGTCTGCTGTTACTTTGCCTTCTGCTGCTGTTCCACTACCAAAGTAAAATTTCTTTGTTAGATCCTTGATTCCGTAGAATGATGTTGTTGATACATGGCTCGAGTCGTTTGCTGCTCCTCTTACTGTATTTTGATTTGTCATTTCAACGCCTCTTGGCCAGCCTGCAAAAAGTGAGTTATATATGCTTATTCTTGAATTTCTTCTGATTTGTGCTCCTGCTAAGTATTTCGAATTTACTTGATTACCTAATTCCCAGCTCATCTTTGCAAATGGTCCAATTGCTGTTACATTCGAAAATACTGGTGATGTGAATGGTGTCTTTTCTGTTGATTTTGAATCATTATCACTTTCAAATGCTTCACTACTTGATTGGTCTGCTATATCTGAAAATCTTTTTACTAATACGAATTGTACTTTACCTCTATAGCCATTATCTGTATCAATATCATCATCTATTGTATTATATGCTATTAAGTGTTTCATATTTACTGTACCACCAAACCATTCGTACGCATCATCTCCATTATATGAACATTGTACATAATCGATTACTGTGCGGCTACCTACTCCACCCATTGTTAATGAGTTTAATTCATTATCTGGTGATTCTGCTATACCTGCAAATTCTATTCTTACATAGCGCAATACTCCACTACTATCTGCATCATCATTGCCACCATACCATGCATTCTTCTTTACATCTACACCGTCTGCTATTCCACCTTCAATTGGTGCTTCGCCTACATTTGTTTTTGCTTTACCCATTATCAATAAGCCACCCCAGTCGCCTCTATCTCTTTCGCCTGGTTGTGCGCCCGATGTCATTACGATTGGTTTGTCTGCTGTTCCGTTTGCATATATTTTACCGCCTCTGTTCACACATATTGCACTTGTATTGCCTACTTCGCCTAATATTACTGTTCCTGGATCTACTCTTAATGTTCCACCATCTTGTACAAATAATACTCCTTTTAATCCATAGATTTTACTTGCACTCAATGTTACTGTGCCTGTGATATCGCCTGTCAATGTTGAATCTACTTTTGCTGCTTTTGGCAATTTGATTGTTAACGGACCTACCATTGCACTTAAAGTTGGATTGCCTTTTTCTTCCATCTTGATGTACAATGTTGTTGTTGCTTTTCTTGGCAATACTGTGATTGTACTTCCTGCTGGCTTTGTTACATCTTTGCTATTTACATCTTTGAATTCTGTTGTATTTTTGGATAATTTCAATATTTCCCATGGTCCGTTTGGTCCTTCTGTACTTGCAGAGAATTGGAATGTCTTTTCAAATGTCAAATCTGTTGTCCATTTGATTGTTACTGTGCGTCCTACGCGTAATTCTGTTCCTGCTGTTGGAGTGGTGATTTGTAGCTGAGCATTTGCAGACAAAGTTGTTATTGCAAATAAAACAATTAGGAGTTTTAAAAGTTTCATAAATGATCCTTTAATTTTATAAATAATTAGTTAATTTTATATTTTTATTTCTTTACTTCAATATGTAATTAAATCTTAGAAACTTAAATCAAATCCCAAATTATATGTTGTACCATATAAATTAGTTGCAACTTCAGTTCCGTTTTGTTCCCAAATTAATTGTTCGTTTAATAGATTTCTAACAGTAAATTTAGCGCCGAAATTACCATATATTTTTTGCGATACTGAAATATCCACCATATTTCTTGCCATTTCGTAAATGTGAGGATTATCAAATGAATATGCGGTTATATCTGCAACTTGTATAATTCTCTTACCAGAAACATTGTATGCAACATTGAAAGAAGTTCCCCAGTCAGGTTGATTGAAGAATAACCCAACGTTGAATGTATATGGTGATTGACCCCACATTGGTCGAGTTTCTGTTTCATTTATCTGTTTTACGGTTATTTCA
This sequence comes from Chloroherpeton thalassium, assembly GCA_020720105.1. Lineage (GTDB taxonomy): Bacteria > Bacteroidota > Ignavibacteria > Kapaibacteriales > UBA2268 > GWF2-33-9. The sequence goes on along the minus strand of DYPF01000060.1, from coordinate 7,632 downwards.
GAATTTATCCAAGCATAATTTACATTAAAGCCGATGTATTCTAAAAATGTTGAAGGCATAATGAAACCTAAATTTTTGCGTAATTCAAATTCAACACCATAATTATAGGCATTTTCTTTTGAATTTGTGAAAGATTTTTGAATTTCACCAGAAGTTGGCAAAATTGTTTCTTCAATAGCATTTTTAAAGATTTTATAAAAACCACTGATTGATATTACTTCACCAGGGTTCATAAACCATTCATAACGAATATCATAATTTTGAATTAATGAGCGAGTTAAACTTGGATTACCTTTTACATTTGTTAAGTACATAAAATCATAAAATGTAAAAGGTGCATATTCTCTTAGTGAAGGTCTTGCTAAAGTTTGTGAAGCTGACATTCTTAGATTTGTTGTTTTAGTTAATTCATACACTAAATTCAAAGATGGCAATAAATCTAAATAATCATTATCAGTATATACAGAATCTTTACTTACTTGAGTTGTTTCGTTGAGGATTGGATAAAAACTGAATAATTTTTGATTGCTTACTTCGTATCTTGCTCCACCGATGATTCTTAATCTTCTTTCAAATAAATTCACTGGCAATTCAAACATTGCATAGCCAGCAAACAAATCTTCACTTGCTTTATATGAATCGATATCTTTGGTATCTTCACTTATTCCAAATCCATGTATGTTGAAATTCTCAGGGGCAAATACTTCTGCAGCATTAATTTCACTTGCATTTTTTATATAATACAAATCTTGAATACTCTTGTCTAAATAGTTTTTCACATTATAACCAGCATTTGGATCGTAGTAAGTTCTAACGATTGTAGGGGCTTCTACTATTGTATATGAACGAACTTCGAAATTACGACTCTTTACTTCCGCAAGTCCACCAAATTTCAAGCTTAAATTACCTAATTTTATTTTATAATCAAGAGCACCAGAAAAACCATCTTCAACTAAATT
>DYPF01000060.1:0-6573 GCA_020720105.1 Chloroherpeton thalassium | reverse complement strand
CCATCAATTTGAATTACTGAAAAATCAGAAGCATTGTTATAAGTATTTTTAAAACTTATTGAAGTATTAGTGCCAATTTTATAAGATAAATTAAGAAGACCACCTACGCTTGTTGCAAATGTTGTATTTACACCAGTTCCTTTATGCTGAAAAGTAGTACCATCAGAATAATATACAGCACGGTACATTTCATCCATAGAATAACCATTACCATAATTTATCGATGAGATAATTCCGAAGTCATTTCCTGCGATTTCTAAAATATCACTATAATTAATCCCTAATGAAAGTGAAGGCATTGGTGTTATATTTTTTATTGCCCAATTCTCAGAGTTAAAATCTTGACCTATACCAACCCACTTTTCAACAGCTGCATCTTTAATTTTATCATCACTACTTTTCATTTGAACAAATAATAAATCTCGCATATCAGTAGGACTTGATGGTATTTCTGAAGGAGCTGCAAAGTAACTTTTATCATAACCTAAGAAATCAGTGCTACTTCCAGTTGTTGTCATAAACTTGCCATCTTGCATTGTGAATGCAGCATTTGCACCCGAGCCAATATTCAATCCAATTTTTCTGCTTTTAGGATAGTCAATTGTATTCAGCTCCACTAACCCACCTGCAAAATTACCCGGCAAATCAGGAGTGAATGATTTTTTTATACTTGCTTGTTCTAAGAATTCACTTGGCAACATATCGAATGAAAATGACTTTTTATCTGGTTCTGTCGAAGTCAAAATCGAGCCATTCAAAGTAGTATTGCTGTATCTCTCGCTTATACCACGAACAAAAATAAACTTATCATTAACCAACGAAACACCCGAAAGACGCTTCAAAGATTGACCAGCATCAGCGTCTGGCAATCTTTTCATTTCTTGCATAGACATTCCATCGCTAACTGAAGTTGAAGCTTTTCTTTGTGAAAGCATTGCCATTTCATTGTCATTTTCTCGAGTTGCCGTCACAACTACTTCTTTGCCTTTTTGAACTTGACTTTTCAATGCAATGTTCAAATCTACTGTTTCGCCTGCAATAACAACTACATTTGTTATTTCTTTGCTTGTATAACTTACATATCTAACTACAAGTTTGTAAGTTCCTTGAGGGATATTTTTGATTTTGAATTCACCCTTGACATCAGAATATGTCCCGAGTTTTGTACCTTCGAGCATTATTGTTGCTCTTGGCAATTTATCACCTGTTTCAGAGTCGGTGACAGTTCCAACAATTGTTCCAGTTTGTGCAAAAACTGAAATATTTGTTATTAAAATTGCTAAAAATAAGAAAATTACTTTTCTAAACATAGTTACACCACTTTTTTTATAAACCACACATTTATAAATACAAAATTGGCAAACAAAAATTAAGTTTTGGTTTAACTATGGTTAAGGAATTGTAAAGAGAGTATTAAGATTTCTTAACATTGTGTATTTCAATATTTCTCAATGAGTTACAATTAAAAAAAATAAGATATTTATTTAGCATCTCTGTAAATAATGAAATGTTAATTATCGAGAATATTTTAATGAAATAGAATCTAAATCACTAAGTTTGTATGCCTTAATGCACATTTTCTTAGCAAGTGTAAACAATTCGGACAAATATTTATACTTTCTATCTCGTTCAAAGCAATCTATAATATCTCAAATTGTAAATTAAGGAATTTTATTTGAATTACAATAAATTCTATTTTAAAATTATAATTATAAATTTTCGGAGTTTAACACAGAATTTACGGAGTTTTGATCCCTAAAATCAATGACTTATGAAAATATTCCAATTCTTGATAATATTATCTCCATCTAAAAAAACTCCTGCAGCCAAAGACATACAGGAGCAAATTAAGGAGAAAATATTATAAAAATAATATTCGTATTTTAAGTTAGATTATACCCAACCGCGCATTTTAACTGCTTCGGCAACTCTCGAAATTGAAATCATATAAGCAGCATCTCTCATATAAACATTTCTTTCTTTAGATAAATTATAAACAGCGTGGAATGCTGCAGTCATTTTGGAATCCAATTTTTCTAATGTTTCTTCTTTAGTCCAGAAATAGTTCATATTGCATTGAACTTGTTCAAAGTAAGAAGTAGTAACGCCACCAGCATTAGCTAAAAAGTCAGGGATATTTAAGATACCGCGAGCTTTGATTACTTCGTCAGCTTCTGGAGTAGTTGGTCCATTTGCACCTTCAGCAATGATTTTCACGTTAGGGTGAATCATATTAACAGTATCTTTTGTAATTTGGTTTTCGATAGCTGCAGGAACCAAAATATCAACATCTTGTTCAATCCAAGCATTACCATCTAAAATTTCAAAACCGATTTCAGTTGCTTTTACTTTGTCGATTTCACCAAATTTATTAGTAATTGTGATCAATTCTTCAAAAGTAATACCAGATAATTTACGATAAGTATAAGATTTCTTATCTTCGTGATCCCAGCAAGAAACAGCAATTGCTTTTCCGCCTAATTTAGTGTATTGGTCAACTGCATATTGACTAACATTACCAAATCCTTGGAAAGAAGCAGTCGTTTTTGTTATGTCAATACCCATAACTTTGCAAGCTTCGCGAACAGTGTACATAACACCATAGCCAGTTGCTTCAGTTCTGCCCAATGAACCACCAACGCCAAGAGGTTTACCAGTAATGAAACCAGGAGCCTTAGCACCAGTCATTTTTTCGTATTCATCAAGCATCCAAATCATATGCTGACCAGTTGTCATCACATCTGGAGCAGGAACGTCTTGGTTTGGACCAACATTGCGAGCGATTTGGCGAACCCAACCGCGAGCGATTGCTTCTTGTTCTCTCATCGACAAATTATGTGGGTCACAGATAACTCCACCTTTACCACCGCCTAATGGAATATCAACAACAGCAGTTTTCCAAGTCATCCACATTGCTAAAGCGCGAACTGTATCAACAGTTTCTTGTGGATGGAAACGAATACCACCTTTTGCAGGTCCACGAGCATCACTATGTTGTACACGAAATCCTTTAAATACTTTGTAAGATCCGTCATCCATTCTGATGGGGATGTTGAAATGAAACTCGCGGTCTGGATTGCGTAAGAAATCACGAGTTGCTTGATCTAAATTAAGTTTTTCAGCTACAGCATCGAATTGTTGCTGTGCCATATTGAACGGATTGAATGAACTGTCAGCCATCTTATTCCTCAAATTCTTTAAATTTTAAAAATTTCTAAAATGTTTTTGAAAATTGATTTATTTTCAAAAACAAAATTAAACAAAATAATTGAATTTAGTCTTAAAAAAAAAGGAAAAAATATCACTTTTATTAATATATATTAATTTGTTTATTTCATCAAAATTGCTTATTTTGAACTTTTTAAATTATTAAAAACCTTTAATTTTTATGAAGTCATATTTTCTTGAAATATTCAAACAAACTGACGAAATTTTCCACTCTTTTGATTATACTTTTGATGAAAAAGTTAGGAGAACTCAAAATGCTTTTCATAGCTACTTTAAGTTTATAAAAAGTGTGCGGATAACCTTAGATCAAAAAAGCTACGAAACTGAAAAATTCTCTGAAACAAGAGATAAAGCAATGAAAACAGTGATCATTTCTAATGTTGTATTAGGTAATATCGAAATATTTTATAATCACAATAATGACGATATATTTGATAAAGATGAATTTGAGTTCTTTTTTGGATTATTTGTAGATAAAATTGCCAATTTTGTATTTATTAATAAATTGGAAAAAACACTTAGGGATATTGAACAAGAAAAGAGAAATTTAGAAATAAATCATAGAACTAAATATGCAATAGTTCTTGATTTACTTAGAAATACTGATAGAAATCTTTACACTATCATTACTCGCAAAATGCTAAATTTCTTATTAATTAAAGGTATTCCAGAATCAAATTTATATTTTGAAAAACTCGGCACTCGCCTTGATGAAATGACCGATGTAACAAGCGAAATCAATCGACCATCTAAGAAGCAAGTGCTTGAACAAATCTTCTATTTATCTAATGATATTTTCAAATTAGCAGAAAAATATTTGAATGAAGACTTTATCGTAAACCAAATTCATAGGTGGATAAATGATGAAAATGCTAAGCAGGTAACAAAAACTCTTAACGATCCCAATACTTCCTTGTTCGACATTGGCGAGGCAATTCGCAGATTTTACAAGATGAACCCAGTAGATTCTAAAGATTCATCTGCTCAATCGATTGGAATGGTTGTTTCTTTAGTTAGAAGATTTTTCTCGGAACAATTAGAATTTATTGATATTGCAAAAAATATATTTACTATCAAAGATTTTTATGAATTATTACCAAGCATAATTTTTGCATCCGAAAGTTATGGCACAATCGGCGGCAAAGGTTCAGGAATATTATTAGCATCAAAAATAATTGAAAAGGAAAAAGAAAATCATCCAATTCTGAAAACAATAAAAATTCCCCGCACTTGGTTTATTCCGTCTGATGGCGAAACTAATTTTATTTATTATAATAATTTGGAAGATGTAATTGAACAAAAATATCGCTCATTAGATGAAATTCGCAAGGAATACCCTTACACAATGCAGGTTTTTAAGAATTCGCAGTTTCCTGATGAAGTTATCAACGGATTATCAAGAGTATTAGATGAGATTGGCGATAATCCAATAGTTATTAGAAGTTCCAGTTTATTAGAAGATAGAATGGGCACTGCCTTTGCAGGTAAATATAAAAGCCTCTTCGTTGCAAATCAAGGCACCAAGCAAGAAAAATTAGATGCAATTTTAGATGCAGTAGCAGAAGTTTACGCTTCTGTTTTCTCGCCCGATCCAATTAGTTATCGCAAAGAGAAAGGATTTCTTGATTTTAACGAGGGAATGGGAATAATTATTCAAGAAGTTGTTGGAGTGCGTGCGGGCGATTATTATTTCCCTGCTTTTGCTGGAGTGGGTTTCTCTAACAATGAATTTCGGTGGAGTCCTCGTATCAAACGAGAAGATGGTCTATTGCGATTAGTTCCAGGTTTAGGCACCAGAGCAGTTGATCGTATCGGCAACGACTTCCCAATTCTGATTGCACCAGGACAAATGAATTTGAGAATTAATCAAAATTTAAAAGATGCGATAACTTACTCCCCAAGATATATTGATGTTATTAACTTAAAAACAAACACCTTTGAAACAATCTCGATTAAAGATTTGATTAAAAATGCAGGAAATCAATTTCCTCTTTTAAATGAAGTTTTTTCCATCATCGAAGACCACAATGTAAAATCTCCTATTGGTCTTGGGATTGACACTAAGAAAGACGAAATTATCGTTACATTCAACAATTTAATTACTCGAACTCCTTATATCAAGCAATTAAAAGAATTGCTCGAAGTGCTGAAAAAGAATTTTGGACTCCCCGTTGATATTGAATTTGCAAGTGATGGCAAGAACTTATACCTTCTGCAATGTCGCCAGCAAAGTGCTTTTGACTCAGAATTTACTGCATCGGTTATTCCTGATAATATTCCTAAAGAAAGGACAATTTTTAAAGCACAAAAACATATATCAAATGGAAAAATCCCTGATATTGCTTACATCGTTTATGTTGATCCTGATAATTATACTAATGCCAAATCCATCCAAGAATTAGAGGAAACAGCACGAGCAGTTGGCAAGCTAAACGCAATATTACCCAAGCGTAGTTTTATTTTGATGGGTCCCGGAAGATGGGGCACTCGTGATGATATTAGATTGGGTGTAAAAATCTCTTACTCAGATATTAATAATACTGCAATGTTAGTTGAAGTTGCAAAATCCAAAGGATCTTACACACCAGAATTATCCTTTGGAACTCACTTTTTCCAAGATTTAGTTGAAAGTCAGATTTACTATTTGCCACTTTATCCAGATAAAGAAGAGACAATGTTCAATTATGAATTTTTCAATAATGCAAATAATACTTTAGAAAGATTTGCTCCTGAATATTCACATATTTCGTACATCTTAAAAGTAATTAATGTTCGTGAGGAATCTAATGGTAGAATATTAAGAATATTGGCAAATTCTGATGAAGAAAGAGCATTAGCATTTTTAAGTAAAATTGATGGTAAAATAGAAACTGTTGATTTAGATATTTCCAAGCCAAATGTTTCGGAAGCTCAAAGCTGGAGACTTAGAATGGCAGAGGCATTCGCAAATTCAATTGATATTGCAAAATATCAAATAAAGGGAATTTATTTAGCAGGTTCGGTATTTAAATCTCAAGCACAGCCTGATTCCGATATTGATATTTTTGTTAATATCAAGCAAGAATCTAATTTAAGAAAAGAATTTATTGATTGGTGCAATGGTTGGAACTCTGCATTAGTTAATGTTAATTTTAATCGCTCTGGATTTAAAATGGAAAAAATATTAGATGTTTCAGTTTTTGACGAATTGGAATTAGCAGAAAATCAATTCTATCAAGATATAATCAATCCAACAAAATATAAATCCAAGAAATTAAGATAATTTATTGTTTGTGTAGGGGCAGAGCTTGCTCTGCCCAATAATTTCCCTCTCACCGAGAGGGAATATAACATAAATTTTCTTCC
>DYPF01000059.1 GCA_020720105.1 Chloroherpeton thalassium | reverse complement strand
TGAAGGGAAGTACTAAACCTTCGGAAGGTTCAACAAAAGTGAAAAACGGTGCAGATTTTGCTCCAGAATATTTATATGAAATGTAATAATATTTAGGAGAATTTTTATTTATGATTAATGTCAGTGTCCGCAACCGCAAGTATGTTGGTTTAGTGGATTTACGAATGTGAATCCGCTACTTGTTTCGTCTTCGATATAGTCAATAGTGATGCCCATAAAATAGAACAAACTTTTGTTGTCAAACACAAAATCAATGCTTCCAAATGAAAACTTCCTATCGGTATCAGTAAAATTATTATCCATACCTAATTTGTAAATCATACCAGAACAACCGCCACTTTTTGCAACCAAGCGAAGGAAGAAGTCAGATGGTATATCGCTTTGTTCTAAAAATTCACGAATTTTATCATAAGCCAATTTTGTAATTCTGATGAATTCATCTTGGTCTGCACCTTTGATTTGTGTATCAATTACGAAATCATCAATGGATGTTTCCACTTGTGGGATATATGTATCAATTTTCATTTTTTTCTCTGTATTTTTAATTTAATTATTATTAGATTTTATTAGATTTTATTAGATTTTATAAACTCTTTATGAGTATAAACGAATTTGTTCTATTTTAAATTTCATTAATTGTAAAAAAAATGCTAATCCACAAAAATATTTACGTTATGCAAGTTCAATTACTATTGGGCAATGGTCCGAACCATACTCTTCATTTAGATGGTAAGCATTAATAACTGCCTCATCTAAGCCTTTGGTGTGCCAAAAATAATCAATTCGCCAGCCAATATTTCGGTCGCGTGCCTTTGACTTCTGGTCCCACCAAGTGTAATTTTCACCATCTTTATTGAATTTGCGGAAAGAATCAATCCAGCCATTTTGTTCCATCAAGTGTAATTTCTCTCGTTCTTCGGGCAAGAATCCTGATGATTTTACATTTTCTTTTGGACGAGCTAAATCAATTTCCTTGTGTGCCGTATTATAATCGCCACACATAATAATTTCCTTGCCTGCATAGCGCAACTTGTCGGTATAATTAAAAATTGCATCGTAAAAATTCAATTTATATTCAACCCTATGTTTGCCTGAAGTGCCATTTGGAAAATAGATATTTAACAATACAAAATTCTCGAAATCAGTTTGAATTATTCTACCTTCAATGTCAAATTGCTCAATGCCAATTTCACTTTTTACGGCAGTTGGTTCATTTTTAGAGAAAGTCGCTACTCCGCTATAACCTTTTCGTGCTTTGCTCCAATTGTAATTAGATAAATATCCATTCGGACTAAGCAAATCAGGACGAATCTGGCTTGGCTCGCTTTTGGTTTCCTGCACCGATAAAATATCTGGATTGTGCTTATTGATAAATTCAAAAAGCAAATTATTTGGCAAATCCATATTGGCAATACGTTTATTCTGCCCAGTTACCGAACGATAACCATTAATATTCCAAGATATAATTTTCATAAAATAAATTCCTTAAACTCCTCGCATATTTGGATCCCAAATATATTTATGCAATTGCAATTGCATCCTAATTTTTTTGCCTGAAGCGAGTATTTTATTTGCTAAATCAATAGGTTGCATAATATTGAATACAGGCGAGAATAAAATTGTATCCACTTGATTGAATAAGTCGTAAAAATCGCAGGTTTGAATTGCCCAGCCAAAATCATTTTCATCGCCAATCACAAATTTCACTTCATCAGTCTTATTCAACTTAGTAAGATTTGAATAGTTATTTAACTTCTCCATTAGCGAAGATGGGCATTTAAGGTCCATTATTTTTATTGCTTTGTCCGAAATGGAATCATAAGGATAATACCCGTTAGTCTCGATTGCTACTTCGTAATTGTTGTCGCAAAAGTAATTTATCACATCTACAATTTCGGATTGCATTAACGGCTCGCCACCAGTAAATTCGATAAAATTACAATTATACTTTTTCACTTCATTGATAATTTCTTGGGCAGTCATTAAGTTCTCAATTTGTCCTACTTCCAATCCGTAAGGAGTATCGCACCACGAACATCGCATATTACAACCTTGCAATCGGATAAAAACGCAAGGCAATCCAGCCCGAGAACCCTCGCCTTGAATAGAAAAGAAAATCTCAGAAATATTAAATTTATGTTCACTTGTATTCATAAGTGCAATGACGAAGTAAAATTTTTAAAATTACAGATCCATTTTAATATATATAACTATTGTTGATTTTTTTTAAATTTGTTCATTAAAACTATGTAAATTTCCTTGATTGAAATTTGCAAAATCTTCATAATCTTCTTTGTTATGAAACATTTGATTGTTAATTTCGTATTATATTAAATTTACAAAACAGAAATTCAAATTATTAATAAAATTCAAAGGTTTTAAAATGATTAAAAAATCTCAATTTCTTACTTTTGCTTTGTTGTTTGCTTTGATTGCCACAACACTTTCTGCAAAAGTAGATAGCTTTAAGCCAATTTCCTTCATTAAGGATACTTTACCAAATGGCTTAAATGTAATTTATACAATTGATAAAGACGCTCCAATTATTGCTACTGTTGTGCAATACCGAGTTGGCTCGCGTTACGAAAAACCAGGCAAAACTGGTTATACTCACTTCTTTGAGCATTTGATGTTCGAAGCAACAAAATCTTATGAACGTGCTGCTATTGATAAATTTGTGGAAGAAGCTGGCGGAAATTTAAATGCTCACACTTCTTTCGACGAAACAGTTTATTATTTGCAATTACCTTCTAACTATTTAGAAATGGCATTGTGGATTGAATCTTCACGTATGCGTGGATTAAAAGTGGACACAATTGGTGTGCAAACTCAAAAAGGTGTAGTAACAGAAGAGTTAATTACTCGCCGCGAAAATAGTGCTTATGGAACTTTGCTCGATAAAATTAGCGAGCATTTATTTAAAGGAACTAATTACGAATGGACAACCTTGGGTTCATTAGATGATATTAAAAATGCAAAAATTGAAGACTTCAAAGAATTTTACGATGGGTATTATTATCCAAATAATGCTACTTTAGCCATTAGTGGTGATTTTGATTTAGCAGAAGCTCGCAAATTAGTAAACAAATACTTTGTAGATATGCCTCGCCATCAAATTCCTGCAGAAAGACCATTTGTTATTCAACCTTTGGAAAAAGAAATTCGCGAAACAATCGAAGATTCTAAAGCACAAATGCCAGGTATTTTCGTTGGTTATCCCGGCGTAAGCATGTTCGATCCTGATTTTTATGCACTTGATATTTTAGCTGACATATTGGCTGCAGGCGAAAGCTCAAGATTTTACCAAAAATTAGTTGATAATGAAAAAATCTCTTTACAAGCAGGATTTTTCCCATTTGCATTGGAAAAAGGGGGTTCATTAGTTTTCTATTCAATCGTTGCTCCAGGCAAAGATAATGAGGAAAACATCAAAGCAATGGATGAAATTGTAAGTGATATTATTAAAAATGGTGTAAAACCCGAAGAATTACAGAAGTCAAAAAATATCAAAGAAGCAAGTTTTGTTGGTGATAAAAAAGGAACACTATCCAAAGCAGAAAGTTTAGCAAGATATAATGCTTACTATGGCAGTCCAGATAGAATTAACACTGAAATTGAAAATTATATGAGTGTAACTATGGACGACATTAAAAGAGTAGCTAAAAAATACTTTGGCACAGACAAAAGATTGATTTTAATTTATACACCAAAAGAAAAAATATAGTAGAAGGAAATAAATAGATGAACAAGTTAAAATTATTATTAGGTATCGTATTATTAGCATTTATTGGTAACATTGTTGTTACTAACGCTCAAATGCCCAAACCAGAGCCAACTGCTCCTAAAGATTTTGTTTTCCCAAATTATAAAACTGTAGTATTGAGCAATGGAATTAAAGTATTTTTAATTAAAGATGCCGAACAACCAACACTCTCAATTAGAATGGTCTTTTCCGGGGGTGCAAATTTAGACGGCAAGAAAACTGGTGTTGCCGAAATTACAACTTCATTAATGTCGAAAGGTGCAGGTAAATTAGACGCTCTTGCAATTGCAGAACAATTAGATGGTATCGGTGCTGGAGTTGGCGTTTCTGCTGGTCAGGATATGGTAGTAGCATCGGGTAGCTCACTTGTTAAGCATTTCGACAAAATGTTTGATATTTTTGCAGATATTATTCTTAGACCAAAATTTCCAAAAGACGAATTTGAAAAATTGATTCAACAATCAATTTCTGGCGTAAAGATGAGAAAGTCGAATAGTGATCAGATTGTATCTATGTTGACAAGTGTGGCAACTTATGGCAAAGACCATCCTTATGCACAGATTGAAACTGAAGAAACTTACAAAGCTTTAACTACAGATGATTGCAAAGCATATTACAAATCAGTATTTATGCCAAACAATGTAACTATCTCAATTATTGGAGATTACAACGAAAAAGATATTATCAAATCATTAGAAAATAAATTCAAAGATTGGCAAAAAGGTCAACGAACAAGTATGGACATTCCCGAACCAAAACCGATGCAACCGGGTGTTTATATGATACCAAGACCTGGTTCCAAGCAAGCTTCGATAGTTATCTCTGGATTGACTGTGCCAAGGAATCATCCAGATTATTTAGCAGTTAGATTGACTGGTGCAGTAATGGGCGGCGGATTTGGTTCAAAATTATTCAGATCAATACGCGAAAAATATTCATTTACATATAGCCCTTTTGCTTCTAATTCCGGCAATAAATTTGCAAATAGATTTATGGCAGGCTCAGAAGTGAAAATAGACAAAACTGATTCATCTCTAATTGTAATTTTAGATGATTTAAAATCACTTTACAATGATGGACTTTCCGAAGACGAATTAGCAAGAACAAAGAAAACTGTTATCGGTGGCTATCAAATGGGATTTGAAAGCTCAGGATTTGTTGCTTCATTAATTCAAAATGCTGATTTCTATGGCGAAGACATCGAAACAATTAAAAACTATCCACGTAGAGTGCAAGCCATCACTACTTTGGACATTGCGAAAGTAACAGAAAAATATTTGAAGCAAAATAAATTATTTATTGGTGTCGTTACTCTTCCAGAACAAGAAGAAGAACTAAAGAAATATGGAAATATCTACAAATACACTTTAGATTTAGAATCCGAAGACGAAATTGCAAAAGCTACTCCAGTTAATTATACTGCAAATGAATTATTACAAAAATTCGAAACAGCAATGGGCGGTCTTGATGCAATTAATAGTGTTAAAACAATGAAAGTGGAATCACGAGTTAAATTACAAGCACAAGGTCAAATATTAGATGGAAATGCTGTTCAAATTACTGAATTTCCTGATAAATCATATAGCTTTATCAACACACCTGCATTCCAACAAGCAAGCTGGATAAATGGAGTAAAAGCATGGGTTAAACAAGGACCAGAAACAACTGAATTAACAGGTGAAGAATTCCAACAAGCATTAGAACAAGTTAAAGATCCATTATTCGAATTGGTAATGGCCCCTTTGGAAGGCTTCAAATATGACTTGATTGGCGAAAAAGATGGTTTTGTTAAATTGAAAGTTACTGATAAAAAGGGTGAAGTTGAAACATATTTATTTGATAAATCAACTTTCTTGGTAAGCAAAATTCAACAAACAGCCACAACTCCTCAAGGACCAATGGATATTACAATAACATATTCAGAATATGAAACAATCAAGGGTGTTAAATACCCTATGAGATCTGAAATGTCCAATCCTTATTACTCTTTAATTTCCGAAAGTGTAATTTACTTTAACGATCCTGTAACTCCTGACACATTCCAACCAAAGCAATAGATAAAATTATTATAGAAATTATATAAAAGGCTGTCTCAAAAAAGGCAGCCTTTTTTATTTATTATAAAATAGTTTCGATTTTAAAGATAAATAAACTAACAAAAACAAAAGATTGAGTTGTTATTGTTTGAAATAGTTGGTAATTAATTTAATATTATTCCAAATCAAAAAGAAAAATTGATATCAAAAATAAACTTAAGATAATATTATTAAAACACAATAGTATTTATTCTTGCCAATATGTCAAATATCGCTACGAAAATGTCAGCAAAAGCCAAGAAAATGTCAGCAAAAGCCAAGAAAATGTCAGCAAAAGCCAAGAAAACAGTATCGTAATAATATAATTTGATAAAATCTTATTTAGATATAATTTTCTTTGTATTAGATTAAATAAATTCTATTCTTGATATAAAATTATGTTATATTGATTAGGATTTTTTTAGTTTGTATTGCTTAATGTCTAACTTAAATATTATTAATACTTTTTTGAAATGAAAATTATTTGGAAATTACTTATAAAAAAAAGAGGCTGCTTAATAAAACTGCCTCTTTGTTGTGTCATATTTGTATTAATAATCTATCAAATCAATAGTATAATAAAAAAACATACTTTATTTAATAACAATCACTTTCCTATTGACCATTTCGTTTTGATATTCAAAAACAAAATTAAAAGCACCTACTTCTAAATCGGTAGTAGTTATTGATATATAGAATTGGTTTGGCTCAACATTGATTTCTTTAACTATTCTTCCAAAATTATCATAAATTTTGATTATTTTTGGATGAATTAAACCATTAAATTTTACATTCAATTTATCAATTGCAGGAATTGGGAATAATGAAATTTGTGAATTATCATTATCAAAAATTGAAACAGCTGAAGAATCCTTAACTTCAACTGCAAATTTCTCACTAAAATCACTTTCGCCACAATCATTTATAGCTCGCACTGATAAATATGCAGTTCCAATAAATGCTTTGCTCCAATTAACAGTAACTTGATTTAGCTCTTGAGTTAATTCGGCAGCATTATTTGGTTCAACTTGCCATTTATATTCAGTTGCATTATCTACCTTTTCTGTTGTGTAATTAACTTTCAAAGTTCCTGTCACAACTTGATTTGTTCCTTGGGGTAATGATGGAGCAGCAGGTTTAGTTTTTACTTCAACAGATAATGCAGGAGAGGCTTCACCTTCTCCGCATTCATTAACAGATTTTACGGATACTTCAAACTTGCCTGAAAAGGATTTATTTAAATTAAAAATTACTTTCTTAGTTGTGCCGGTGATTTCTCCAGCTTCTGTAGGAACAACTTCCCATAAATAACTTGTAGAATTATCAATTTCACTCACTTCAAAATCTACGGATTGTTCGTTTTGACAAATATTATTAACGCCTGTTGGCTTAGCACATTTGCCTGGTTTTGGTTTTAGAGTAATTTCTAATGTATCTGAATTATCTCCATTTGCATATAAACCGATAGCAGCAACATAAAGTTTAGCTATACCGCTAAATGTAGGCGACCAAATAACAGAAACAACTTTTATAGAACTGTTAATTGAGCCGGCTTCTGCGGGATAAATAGTCCAAGTGAAACTTTTCGAGCCTACACATTCTTCAGTTGAGTAATCAGACATTTTAGTTCCTTGACAAATTTGAGTTTCTCCAACTGGTTTAATTGGAATTGCAGGTTTGTTAGATACACTAACATTCAATTCATCAGAAGATTCGCTTAAACCGCAGTTGTTATCTGCTTGAACTTTAATTTTAACATCGCCTGTGAAGCTTTCATCCCAATCAATAGTTAAATTGTTTACATTGGTTGTAATATTACCAGCAGTAGTTGGCTCAACAGTCCAGATATATTTAATTGCGTTTGTGATAATGTTTGTTGTGTAAGTTTGAGTGGAATCATTATGGAATAATTGAGTTTTTCCTTGCGGTTTTGTAGGCTTGGAAGGCTTTTTAGCAATGAATACTTTTAAAGAATCTGTATTTTTTCCAGATCCACATTCATTATTTCCGACTACATAAACTATTGCTTCACCAACAAAAGCATCACTCCAATTTAAAGTTGCAGTTTTATCTGTGCCGGTAATCACACCTGCCGTTGGAGGTTTGACAGACCAAGTGTAAGTAGTAGCCAAAGGCACACCAACAATAGTATAAGTTGAATTGGTTGGCTTTTCGCATAATTGATTAGGTCCATTTGGCTTTTCGTTCATAGTTGGTTTGGGTTTTACAGTTACTGTTAATTTTTCTGAAGCTGCACTTTCGCCAAGATGATTGACAGCGACAACAGTAATATCAGCAGTACCTGAGAAATTTGAATTCCAGCTAATTGTTCCTGTTGTTGTCTCTCCCGAAAATGAACCTGCAGTAGTTGGAGAAACTAACCATTTATATGATTGTGTATTAGCAACAGATACAGTTTGAAATACTGTTGTATTTGTGCCTTGACATTCAGATGAATTGCCTGTTGGCTTAGTTGGCACAGATGGTTTGGAGTCGAAATCATATTCAATAATATAATAAATAGCATTTGTCGCTGCAATATCATTCCATTCACCTGCTTTTCCTAATGATCCGTTATTTTTAGGCCAAGGTTCTAATGCAATTGCTGCTGCGTCTTGGTTGCTTCCATAGTCATCTGGTTCTTTTGGTGAGCTATACTGAAGCATTCCACCCCAATTAATATAGCTACTGTTGATGACTTGTCCATTATTATTGCCGTTGCTTCCCTCACCTGTCCAGAAATTAGTACTGGCTCCTGTATTATCGCCATCCCAAACCCAAGTTCCCTCGGTAGATAAGTCATTTGCACCAATCCAAATGTATGCAATTCCGCCACCATCGTTGACGACAGTGTAGGTAGTGCTGATTTGAGCCCCTGTAGTTATCGCCGTCCAAATTAGCGATTGTTCAGTTGAACTGTTGATATGCACTAAATAGCCACCTCGACTAAGAGCATCGGTAGCTGCAGATGACCAAGTTGTTTTTGTTTCGATTATTTGATAACTTTTGCCACCACCAGTAAAAGAATAATCAGAAATAAGTTGATTTTGGTTAAGTAAAAATAAAATTATGACAATAGAAATCATAGTATTAATTTTGTAAATTAACACACTCATAGTTTAACTCCTTTAAAGTTGTTTAGTTGAGTTTATTATATAATTTTTGAAATAAACGTTTAATTCGAATGTTCAAACAATACAAGTTATGTTTTGTTACAAAATAATTTTAGGCATACATAAATTATTTGGAACATAATGAATTAAAAACAAGAACAAAAAATAATAAAATAATAGAAAGAATTATTATTATTTAGTAATTTTGCATTAAGAGTAATAATTATAATTATATTACTATATGATTCTTTGTAATCATTTTTAATCACTTTTACAAGAAAAAATGGCAGATACAAATTTCTTCAATGGTTTTGATTTTCAACTATTAGAAACTGGTGAATTTAAGGAAGATGCAGTACGAGAAGAGTTGATTCATCCAATTTTGAAAAAATTGGGTTACAAGGCTTATGGGCATAATCGAATTCTTTACAGCAAGACACTTCAACACCCTTTTGTAAAAATCGGGTCGCAAAAGAGGCAAATCAATGTTATTCCAGATTATCTGTTAGAAGTAGCTGGGAATTATGCTTGGGTGCTTGATGCTAAGTCTCCATCCGAAAACATAACGAGCGGTAGTAATATTGAACAGGTTTATTCTTATGCTATACATCCTGATATCAAAGTAGAATATTTTGCACTATGCAATGGAAAAGAATTTGTTGTTTATTCAATTAATTCAAAAGAGCCAATACTATTTTTTCAATTATCGGAAATTGATAAACACTGGGAAGAAATTGAAAAGGTTCTTGGTCCTGACAGGTTTGCTGAAAAGAAAATAGAAAAATTTACACTAAAAATAAAAGACAAAAAGCCTGAAATTAATTATTCAGAATTAAAATTACCCAAACCAATAAAACCCAGAAAGTTTGCAACAAGAAGACATTACGGAGTGCACGGTTATTTTACACGTCAGAGTTGGGATATATTGCAGCACTACATTAAACACTTTACTTCGCCTGGTGAAACAATTTTAGATCCTTTTGGCGGAACAGGTGTAACTGCAATAGAATCAATTATTTTAGGTAGAAAAGCGATAAACATTGATATCAACCCATTAACAATTTTCATCGTAAATGCTTTGACTATCCCTGTTGATTTTGAACTATTAACATCTGAATTTAATAAAATCAAAGATACATTTGACAAAAAAAGACCGAAAAGTAATGTTGAAATCAAGGAGTTCCTGACAAAGTATAAATTTCCAACTAATAAAATATTAATGAAAGATGCCAACATTAAATCTGTAGATAAATTATTTACCAAAAAAGTATTATCAGAATTAGCTTATCTAAAACATTTAATTTTAAAAGTTAAGGACAAGAAAATTCAGAAAGTTTTATTATTAGTATTTTCTGGATTACTTACAAAAGTTAATTTAACTTATCACAATTCCAAAACTGGAGGCGGTGATGCAGGCATTTTTCGCTATTACAGATATCGAAGAGCTCCAAATCCTACAGTTTTAGATGTGTCGAAATTTTTTGAAGTTAGATTTAAAAGAATATTTGCAGCAAAGAAAGAATTAGAGCCATTTTTGGATGAAGTCAGTTTATCCAACTTTACAAATATCAAAAGCACTGCTACCGATTTAAGTTTCCTCGAAACAGAAAGTGTTGATTATATTTATACTGACCCGCCTTACGGGAAAAAAATTCAATATCTTGATTTATCTATTATGTGGACTGCTTGGTTAGATTTAGAAGTTACTGACGAAGACCGCAAAATTGAAGTTATTGAAGGAGGAAGTTTAAAGAAATCTAAAGATGAGTATAGTGAACTTCTTGCTAAATCCATTAAAGAAATGTACCGAGTGTTGAAATTCAATCGCTGGATGTCCTTTGTGTTTGCTCACAAAGATCCTCATTATTGGCATATTATTGTAGAAACTGCCGAGAAATGTGGATTTGAATATGCCGGGGCAGTCAAGCAAGACAATGGACAATCAAGTTTTAAGAAAAGGCAAAACCCATTTTCTGTACTAACAGGTCAATTAATTATCAATTTTATCAAAAAAGAAACTCCGAAAGCAATTCAAAAATTCAACCTTGGCAGCGATATTTATGATTTAGTAATTGAAACTATCGAATCTGTAATTGCCCAAAATGATGGTGCCGACCTTGAACAAATAAATGATGAATTGATTATCAAAGGCTTAGAATTTGGCTTTTTAGATATTTTAAGCAAGGAATATAAGGATTTAACTCCAATTTTGATGAACGAATTTGAATATAACGAAAAGAATCAAAAATTTTATATAAAAACAAATCAGAAGTTTAAGACTAAAATTCCACTCGACCAACGAATTAGATATTTTCTCTTGTCATATTTAAAACGCAAAGAATACGAGAAGGAATACCCTACTACTGATGATATTATCTTAGACATTATGCCTTTACTCAAAAATGGACTAACTCCACAGAATCAAACTATTTTGAATATACTCGAGTCGATAGCAGACGAAATTGGCAACAATCGTTGGAGGTTAAAGCAAGAGGGACAATTAAAATTAGAATTGTTTTAATCAGATTAATTTTAATCAGATTAATATTAATTAGAATTGTTCTGAGTTTTCTTCGTCATTGATTTTAGTATTTTTAGCTAAGTTTAAGATTTTTTTCAAATAATTATGTGTTTTGTTTTGCTAATTTGGGAAAAGTCATTAATTTTACATTTTATATAATTTGAGTTTTTAGCAATGTTAGAAATTTATTTGCCAATTATTATTATGCTCGTTTTGGGTTTTGGATTTGCTGGATTATTTCTATTCCTATCAGCATATTTAGGTGCAAGAAGAGCAACACCACTCAAAACAACCGTATACGAAAGCGGTATGGAGCCTGTTGGTTCAGCCAGAGACAGGTTTTCGATAAAATTCTATATGGTTGCAGTGAGCTTTATTGTTTTTGATATCGAAGTTGTATTTTTATATCCTTATGCAATCCAAGTTGTCGAGTTAGGACTTGTGCCTTTCGTAGCTGTGACTACATTTATTGTAGTTCTGTTTTTGGGATATTTTTATGAACTTAAAAAAGGTGGTTTCAAATGGGATTAGGTAATGCATTAGAAAGTCAGGGCTTTTTAACGACCTCGTTAGAAGCTGTTATAAATTGGGCAAGAAAAAACTCTGCTTGGCCTATGCCGCTTGGTTTGTCTTGTTGTGGCATCGAGATGATGGCATTTGCATCATCAAGATTCGATGTATCGCGTTTTGGTTCCGAAGTTTTCCGTATGACACCTCGCCAAAGCGATGTGTTGATTATTGCAGGAACAGTTACTTACAAAATGTCTTGGGTAGTTCGTAAGATTTACGACCAAATGCCCGACCCAAAATGGGTAATTTCGATGGGCGTGTGTGCTTCCACTGGTGGAATGTTCCGTTCATATCCCGTAGTGCAAGGTGTGGATCAATTTTTGCCAGTAGATGTGTATGTGTCGGGTTGTCCGCCACGTCCCGAAAACTTAATAATGGGATTGATGGCAATTCAAGACAAAATTGGAAAGCAAAGACCAGATTTAGCTAATTTTGGCAAGAATATTTCCAAAACTCCAAGTCAGGAAGAATATTTTTATTCTCCTTTTGCTTTCAATTCTAAAAAGAATTTGGTAGTCGAAGGTAAAACAGCCGATGAAGTAAAACAAAAAATTATCGAAACGCTTTAAAAGAACAGAATTTTTATTTCCGAACCTCCCCCTAATTCCCCTTCACCGAAGGGGTTAGGGGTAGTCTCTGATAAAATTTATTCCCTTATCATCTTCAGTGTT
>DYPF01000339.1:1928-2183 GCA_020720105.1 Chloroherpeton thalassium | reverse complement strand
TTACAAGTTCAATAACCGGACTTTCTGCAAACACAACTTACCATGTTAGAGCTTATGCTACAAACTCAGCCGGAACAAGTTATGGTTCAGATGTTTCATTTACCACCAGTCCAAATCTTGTCGTTTCTGTAAGTATTGCAGCTAATGCAAATCCGGTTTGTGCAGGAACAAATGTTACCTATACAGCAACACCAACAAATGGAGGCACACCAACTTATCAGTGGAAAAAAGGCGGCGTTGATATTTCAGGAGCAA
>DYPF01000339.1:0-1828 GCA_020720105.1 Chloroherpeton thalassium | reverse complement strand
TACTTGTGCAAGTCCAACGACAGCAACAAGTAACCCTATAACAATGACTGTAAATGCAGTAGTAACTCCATCTGTATCTATAGCGATAACAACAGGTGCAAATCCAACATGTGCAGGAAGTTCTGTAACCTATACAGCAACACCAACAAACGGAGGCACACCAACTTATCAGTGGAAAAAAGGCGGCGTTGATATTTCAGGAGCAACAAATTCAACTTATACATACACACCTGTAAATGGCGATGTTATAACTTGTGTAATGACTTCAACTGCTACTTGTGCAAGTCCAACGACAGCAACAAGTAACCCTATAACAATGACTGTAAATCCATTACCTGAAGCACCAACTTCAGTTTCTGCAACTCCTTCAACTATTAATTTGGGAGATAATACAACTTTAAGTTATATAGGTGGTTCAGGTAGTACATTTAATTGGTACACCGGCTCATGTGGTGGAACTTTGGCTGGAACAGGTAACAGTTTAATCGTATCACCAACATCTACAACTACTTATTATGGAGCTTGGACTAATGGTTGCGGTACATCATCATGTCAATCAGTTACAGTAACAGTAAATGGAGCAACAACATACACTGTTTCAGGTTATTTGAAATATTCAAATACAGCACAAACAGCAATGAATGGTGTAACAATTAATTTAAAATTAGCCGGAGTTACTGTTGCAACTACAACAACAAGTGCTACAGGATATTACGAATTTACAGGAATAGCAAATGGTAGTTATACTGTATCACCTAATGTAGCTTTGACTTGGGGTAGTGTTTCTTCAATGGACGTTACTATTTACAAAAAACATATTGGAAGCATAGCATTATTAACGGGTTTAAAATTAACTTCAGGTGATGTTAATGCATCTGGTTTACCTATTAATTCAATTGATATGACTTTAATACTTCAACGTATTGCAACAATAATATCTTCATTTAGTGCAGGAAACTGGGCTTACTCTGATATTGCAGTTACAGTTGCAGGTGCAAATGTATCAAAAGATATTCAAACAATTTGTTACGGTGATGCAAATACATCATATTTTGGTGGAACAAAAGATTTGCAACTTATTAGTATTCAAAATAATGGTGTAATTTTAGTCGAAAACGGAGATTATTTTGAAATTCCGATTTTGTTAAATAATACAATAGAAGATTTAGCATCAATTACTTTATCTATTCCATTCAATACTAATGAATTTGAAATAACAGAAGTTACAATGATAAACAATGGTAACGATATGTTTTATCACACAAATGATGGTGTTTTAAGAATTATGTATTCAACATTAAATCCTACTTTTGTAAATCAAAATGATAATTTATTGATAATTAAAGGTTATGTAAAAGAACTAAATTTAGAAACAAATATTTCTAACGAAATATACGGTGAGTTTGGTGATTTTAGTGATAACGTAATAAATAACATTGAATTTTTGATGCCAACTTTAAAACCATTAAATGGTATAAATGTAAATGAAATAAGTGATGAAGTTTTTGTTTATCCAAATCCTGCAAATACTTATATTAATATTGCAAATGTTGAAAATTCAAAAATTGAAATTATTGATGCAGTAGGTAAAATATTGATTTCGCAACAAGCAGATAAATATAGTGCTAGAATAAATATTGAAAATTTAACTCCAGGTACTTATATTATTAGAATTAGTAAAAATAACAGTATTGTTGTTAAAAAATTCACAGTAATAAAATAAGGAATAGTAAAATAGTTCAGATAAAATTTTATCTGAACTATTTTAATAAAATATTATAATTGTTTAATTATAGGAAATAATTTATTATATTAAATGATTTTTTAT
>DYPF01000338.1 GCA_020720105.1 Chloroherpeton thalassium | reverse complement strand
GACAGGCCTATCTGCTGACAGGTAGACTCAACGAAGTTAAATCCGCGCCATCGGGATCTGCAATTTATAAATCAATATGCAATCGAAGTAAATAACCCTTTTAGTTAGAATTCCGATTTTCAACTTGATATTGACCTAATTTGAATTCCTATTTCTTTTCCATTTCTTAACGCCTATCGACATCATCAAACCCAAATGGTTTCCAGATAAATCATAATATCCCCTTGAATCGGCTGAATTTAATAGGTTTACAAACTGATATTCGCCAGAAATTGAATTCTGGAAATTTACCGTATAGTATATGTTTGCTTTAATGAGAATCTTTTGCAATGCGTATGAAAATCCTGCCCCAACAACAAAACTACCCTGAAAAGCGTTTTCAGGACTTTCAACATTCAAACCAAATATTTCCCGAGTTTCTGCAATTTCCTCATTTGAGATAGCAACAATTAATTCTGCACCTCCATACGGTAAATATTTCGCAAGAAGCCCAGTATTAAAAGACAAGAATGACTTTCTGCTAGTTTGTATATTATACCTTAAATAGAAAGGAATCGAAAACGAGTAAATAGAGAAGTACTTTTTATCATCAACCAAATCATTTGGATAACTTGAGTAAAGATCGTTTTTATAAATCCTGAATTGAAGAGAATATACAGGTTCCTTTGTCAATAATAGGCCACTCTGAATTGTCCATTTACGGTCAGGATAGAAATCGTATAATAAACCAAAATTGTATCCGGTCATTATTTTATTATCAAATGAATAGTCGCCAAATTGTGATGTAAGCTTTGCTTTATTATACATTATAGGGCCTACAACAATGCTCCATCTGGAATAATTTGTTAAAATAGGAAATACCTTATCTTCCTGTGAAAAGGAATATTTTGGAAAAATAGTGCTGAGAATTAAGCCCAGCACTATTGATAAATATAAATATTTTACCATGTTAAAACATTAATGTTCGAATTACCAGAATAATTGTAATGGCCAAAAACTGAAAGGTCTTTTTCTGCTTTAAATTGAGGGAAATTCCCCCATTCAGTACAGTTTTTTTCAATACTTTTTGCATTTTTATATTTCCATCCGGAAAATTTCATAATTGAATTAACACAATCGTTATTCCGAAAGTCAATCTGTACTGCTACACCTAAATTCATTCTATATTTTTTCCATTTATTACCTTGTTTCTTATAGGATGTTATTTCTGATGACCCTATGCCTTTCAAGGGATAACTGTGAAAATGCACATGTTTTACAACTTTTCTATTTGATGAATAATAATGTTCGTAATCCTTTGCTTTCCAGCTAGTGCAAGTCCCTTTCGAACCATCTTCAAGAAGATTTGTAGTTACTGTTGGTTCATCTAAAGCTGTCATATCCCCATTTTTTATACGAATAATAGTAGTGATATCTAAGTTTGAAATTTGAACAAACCCATTTTTAGTTAGCTGTAACACATCATTGCCAATTTTTACCATCCCATCCGAATTTAATAGAGTAAGCTCAGCTGCTCCAAAAGGGTAGATTATCTTTGGCGAATTTTCTATAATTAATTCCTCTTGGTTTAGCCATTGTTGCTCTGCAATCACAAACAATTGGCGCAAAGTAGTTGGAATATTATAAGCAATCTCAAAATCTATTAGTGGTTGATGTTCAACAAAACCAATTTCCTCTTCTTTTTCGTTAATTGCATCTTCACTAAGCGTTCCCCATGTACTCAGAAAATCATCTTGATGTTGCTCCAGCTGGGATTCAAGATTGGCAAGTGTTGACTCATAATGTTCAATATTTGAAAATTCAAGTAATGTTATTGAAGTTTTACCGGAATCATTTAATGTAATAAGTTTGATGCTATTATCATTAATACTTTTATTTTGATTTGTTGAGTTTTCTTTAGAACAGCTCATTACGAATACACCTAAATACGCAACAATAATTAAAAAAACAATTTTTTTCATTTTAGTTCAGTTTTTTGCCCAGCCGTGGTTGCCAGGCAGGTATTTTTTTACTACTTTTAACGATCAAGTGGTCTGTTCGAGGTTTTACTCCGGAGGTGAAAAATTTGGTTGGAGCTAAGGACGGGCTGTTTGATTTTGTGCGTTTCCCAACAGACCACAAAAAAAATTCACACTGACCGCCCCAAAGTCAATCAAACTTATTCTTCCCCAAATAGAACAACCGATAATCCA
>DYPF01000337.1 GCA_020720105.1 Chloroherpeton thalassium | reverse complement strand
CACAACAAGATTATATTTTTGATAGAGGTTACACCATGCATGAACATTGGGATGAATTTACTCTAATAAACATGAATGGCAGGGTTTATGATCCTGTGATTGGTAGATTTTTAAGCCCAGATCCTTATGTGCAAGCTGCTGATTATTCTCAGAATTATAATAGGTATTCCTATGTGATGAATAATCCATTGAAATATACTGATCCAACTGGTGAGTTTTGGCACATTGTAATTGGTGCAGTAATAGGTGGTGTTGTAAACTGGGCAATGAATGGTGCTGAATTTAATGCTGCAGGTTTGGGTTACTTTGCTGTTGGAGCAGCAGCAGGAGCCTTAGGAGCTGGAATTGGAGCCGGAATCGGAGTAGCATATGCAGGTGGTGGCTCTTTTGGAGCAGGTTTTATTGGGACAGCTTCGGTTACAACATCATCACTTGGAGTTGTAGGTGGGTTTGCTTCCGGTTTTTCCGGAGGATTTTCAAGTGGCTTTGTTTCCGGTACTGGAAATTCTTTGGTTAGGGGTAATAATTTTAGTCAATCTCTTGGTCCAGGTTTCAATGAAGGATTAAAACAAGGCATTATCGGTGGTAGTATCGGTCTTATTGTAGGTGGAATATCATCGTATTCAAACGAAAGAAATGTATGGGTTGGAGGAGATAAAGGAAGGGGTAGGAGTCCGTTTGCACTAAATAATTCAGATAAAACGCCAACTCATTATAAGACAAAAGCAGGTTATGAGTTAATGGATAATATAGATAGGAATGATCCTAATAAATGGATTCACGCATATGATGAAAGAGTAAATAATGGAACAGGTGATCCTAACTCAATTTCTAATGGAGCAATATCAAGACGAGATAATTATTTATTACCTGAGGATGGTTCATTGAATTTAAGTCTTGATAAATTTAAAGGCAGGGCATCTGTAACATTTAGTGGTGATGTGCCAGCCGGTACTTCAGTGCAAGTTACATTTGATGGACGTGTTGTACAAACCTTTGTTGCGTCTCCTAGTGGTATATCTATGATTATTCCTGCCAATGTTAATAACATAGGTGTTCAATTCATAGGGAGTCCCTCAGGTGTAACTACACTATCCCCATTCCGAACAACAATTTATGGCGTATTACAATGATAAATCGCATTAATATAAAAAATTTGTTATCGATATGTATGTTTTTTACATATTCTTTAATAAATGGTCAAAATTTAGTTAATAATTCAAGGTTTGAAGAATATTATCACTTACCTGAATTGAAATATGATCATGATAGATATCTTGATTCTGCATTTATTTGTAAGTATTGGCATCGAATTAAAGGAACAACTCCTGACTACTACCATATCAATGCTAAACATAATTATTTTACAATACCATTTTCAAGAATGGGTTATAATCCAGTTATAAGAGATAGTGCTTATATTGGATTTATCCCTTTTGATTTAATTGGAAATACTGAAATCATCTCAAATGAGCTTTTATTACCTTTAGAGGCAGGGAAAAAATACGAAATAAGTTTTTTTTACAGATACGCAAAATATATAAGTTACTATCAACTCTCTAAATTAGAGATTTATTTATCACCCGATATAAACAATTTTAAATCAATTAATTATCCTTTTTCTTTTTACAAAGATGTTATTACAACAAATACAAAAGCTAATGTGGTTTTTGATTCAATTATTAATGATGGTGAATGGCATATAGCCACAGCAATTTACAATGCAAGAGGTGGTGAAAAATATTTAAGTTTTGGGATTTTTTATCAAAATGATAAATTATTTAAGATTATGAATGAATATTTAATGAATAATTTTGTGATAGGTCAAAATATGGATAAATATGAAAGGTTTGTAAAAAAGTATGCAAAATATTTATCTTTTATTCGTTCTAACCCATTTTTTAATCCTGATGAAATTAAAGAAACGTTGGTAGTAACATTTGAAACAAAAAATAAAATAGAAACAACAATATCTAAATGGAAATTCCCATATTATTTTATAGACGATGTATCATTAGTTGAAATTAAATAGTCGCCCAATAAAAAGTCTGGGGTATGTACTACTTACCACCCTGGATATTTCGGTGATACTGACCCCTCTTTCGGTGATACTGCCCCCCTAAGATGAAGTTTTGTTAAAGAACGATTGGTTTGGCAATATTATCTTTTTTTTCTTAAACTTTCTCCTTTCA
>DYPF01000058.1 GCA_020720105.1 Chloroherpeton thalassium | reverse complement strand
GAACGGCTATACTTAGTTTTTATGCTCACTGAGACAATATTTTTGAAAATTAAAAAACACACCAACCCACCGCCCAGCACCTAATCCCCTAAAAAAAAAGGATTGCAAATTTTACTCTGCAATCCCTTTTGATTATCTTCATAAATACATTCTAATATTCTTTATAATATTTATTTCTCAAATCCTCGATATTCGCATCTTCTTTCACTTTTTGATACCATTGGTAGAAGGCATTTTGGGAATCTGTATTTGCTAATTGCTTCATCATATCTTTCAACTTTGGCTGAACTGATTTTGCATTTGCTAAATTCTTATTGGAAACTTGCACGATGTAATATCCATTTTCACCAAGAATTGGAGCATTGATCCCATTATTTGCTTTGAGTAACTTACCCATTAATACAGCATCTTTAGTCAAACCAGGGATAGTTGCGTTTGCTGCAACTTGATTAGCAACGATTACTTGAATGCTTGAATCCATTGCACGAGCTTGTTCCAAATCGGTCATACCTTGCAATTTTTGATAGAATGAATTTACTTGATTCTTGAGCATTTCTAATTGCTTACGTTTGATTAAAATCTGAGTAATTTCATCTTTCTTGTCCTCTAATGGAGCAATGCCAGCTTGTTTGATACCTGTTACTTGAGCAAGAATAACACCGTAATATTTCAACTCTAATGGTTCAATAATTTGACCAACTTCACCACCAAAAGCGGTATTTGTTAGGTACCAAGAATTGAAAATTGGTCTTTCTTTTGTAAAGTAAGTTGTCTCGGTAGCAGTCTTCTTATTTCTTACAACCAAAGTGTCAAAGTTCTCGCCTGATTCAGTTTGTTTCATAATTGAATATGCATCACGTAAGATTTGATTCTTAGTTGTATTCGAAATACTTGTGGAAATTGTAATTGTGGAATAGGATAATTCTTCCGTTACTTTGTCAATTACTTTGATAATATGATAACCAAATTGAGTTTCGATTGGTCCAACAATATCGCCTGAATTTGCAGCAAATGCAGCTTCCTCGAATGGAGCAACCATCTGACCTTTTCCAAAGTATCCCAAATCTCCACCATTCATTGCCGAACCAGGGTCTTGGCTATTCAATTTTGCTAATTCTGCAAAGTCCGAACCGCTTTTTGCTTGCTTTAAAATGCTATTAGCAATCGCAAGTGCACTATCCTTGTTATTATCTGCTTTGATTAATATGTGGCTTGCTTTCACAACAGATTCCACGCCACTTCTACGACCATTCAAACGATACAATACTTGTGAATTGGACATTGGAATAGGACCAATTACTGATTTATCTGGCATATCTTTGAATAATTCCAATGCTTTAGAATCTACTTGGTTTACTGGTGTGTAGTCCTTAGTTTCGCCTGCATATTCGCTAAATTTAATTTCAAAAATAGAATCACGTGCTTCGGGAGTAGCTGCAAGCATCAATGCATCGGTAATATCTTTCAAATTGCGAGCAGCACGAGCCGAATCGTCTGCGGATGGCTGAATTGGGAATATCACATACTTCAACTTGGCTTGAGCTTTTTGCTCGTAGTATTGTTTGTGTTCATCGTAATATTTTTTGATTTCCTCGTTGCTTATTTTGACATCTTCTTTTTTAATCAATGTAGGACGGAAAGCAATAATCTTCAAGTCATAAAATGAATTTTCCAAAGTTAATTTCTGAGTAGCATAATTTGGAGAAACAAATGAATTAACAACACCTACAGCTCTTTGAACATTTTGCAAAACTTTGGATTTTACAATATAATCTTCGATTTCCATTAAGTCTTTACGCAAACGATTAATCGCTTCTTGCTTTTCTTCTTCAGAAATTTTGCTTGGGTCTGGACCTAAGTATTTCACATAAGATTCTGGATTAGTAACTAATTCAAGATAAACTTCTCTCATAAAGTTACCAGCGGAATCTGTGAATGATTTTTTAAGGTAATCAGGAGGATTTTCGATTAATTCATCGCGAATTTCTTCGGGTGTTGTGATAATCCCCATTTTTTTGGCTTGTTGGCTAATCAAGATATTATCTACCAACTGATTCCAAATTTGTTGATGAATCCTCACTTGGTCGATTTCAGCGTCTGGATTCTGCGATTGTGTTCTTTCTTGCTCTACTTGAGCTGAAAATTTCTCTTCATACTCTTTGTAGGTGATTTCTTCACCATTTACTTTGCCTAATACAGCATTTTGCATTGTCTGACCTTTCTGTATTAACGAGCTAACATCTGAGTCGCTAAGCACCATAAAGCCAACAAATACAATAACAAATAGCCCTAAAGCATAAGGTGATATTTTTCTAAAGTTAGTGAGTGTTCCCATCTTTTCTAATAATATTATAATTTACAAATATACAAACTACAAATTTAACAAAGATTAACATTTTAGCAAAACAATTAGCAAAATAATCGGAATAATTCGAGAATTTGATGATTTGAGAATGTGAGAATGTAGTGGCACAGCTTGCTCTGCCCAGAAGGAGTATGGTATATTGCTCACTGCAATGAAATTGAAATCGCCAGCCAAGGTTTAACTAAAATTGAAGCCTTAGAAAACCTGAAAGAAGCAATTGAATTGCATTACGAAGAGC
Organism: Chloroherpeton thalassium; assembly: GCA_020720105.1. Classification (GTDB taxonomy): domain Bacteria; phylum Bacteroidota; class Ignavibacteria; order Kapaibacteriales; family UBA2268; genus GWF2-33-9. The sequence continues at coordinate 10,230 of DYPF01000058.1, read as the reverse complement.
CAACAGCAACGATTTTCTAACATAAATTTTACTTTTTATCAGACCTACTTGCCCAGCATATTCTCGGGTACTTGCACTGCTATCACTTGACCCTTAACTGTTATTTCGCCATTTGCAGATATTGTTATTTCTGTGGTTACTTTACGACCTTTGATTTCTACAATTTTGCCTCGAATTTCTAATTCCACTCCAAGCGGCGTTGGCTTTAAATAGCTTACTTGTAGCGAACCTGTAACAAACCTAAATGCGGGCAAAGAGTCCCATTCTCTTTCTGCTTGTTTATATGCCGCAAGGGCAGCGCTACCAGTGCCGTGACAATCCACAAGTGAGGCTAATAAACCACCATACACAAAGCCAGGAATAGCTATGTGTTGTTCTGATGGAGTGAAGTAGGCAACTGTCTCATCGCCGTCCCAAGCACTACGCAAATGATTTCCGTGTGGGTTCAACCGACCACAACCATAACAATAACTTAAATCTTCGGGGTAATAATCTTGAATTGCTTTAGTTAAAATATGTTCCATAATTTTTTGATTTTAGTTTAATTTGTAAATTTTATAATTTTAAAATATTTAAATTTAAGAATATTAAAATTTGTATTCATAATTAATATTTAGCGATTTGTCGGTTTGATTGAACGAAATTCCTAACTTTTTGCGTTGTTTTTCGTCTAATCCATATTTAAAATAAACTTCATTCCGTTCCGACTCGATAATTAAAGTAGCATCTGCCCAGTCGTAGAAAAAGCTCGTTAAGTTAAGCAAAGCACCAACTGCAAAGTAAGCAGTATTTCTATACATTCGGTCTTGTCGCTCGGTCAATCCAAAACTTGAACTGTATTCTGTGCTATTCAACAATTTATATTGATCTATTGCAGCATAAGTGACGAAACCATAGCCAATTATCCGAGTTGTTGCTACTATCCATGCTTTTACAGGTTTGTCTGCGTAAAAATGCAAAAATCCAGGAACAACTGCACTAATCACAATTTTAGACCAATCTATATTTCGTTGAATTTTCAGAAATTCGTAGTAGGTCATACTATCGGGAATTTGTTGAATTTCTTTTAAAGCATTATATTTTTCTTCATAAATTGAAAATTGTCCGTAACAAAGATTGTAAGATAAAAAAAGAAGAAAAATTGAAAATATAAATTTGTTCATTTGGTACCGTGTAAATAAACAAATTTAACAATATTTTATGTAAGTTAGAGCAATAATTAGAAAAGTTGTAAATTGTGCAAAATTGACAACAAGCCAGATTCGATGTCATTCCCGTCTCATAAGTCAGATTTGTAGTCATTCCCACGAAAGTGGGAATCCAAAAATCCCCTCTATTAGTGGATTCCCGTTTGCACGGGAATGACAATTTTGAAATATTTTGGACTTTTGAGACAACCTCCTATATCTCACGATTTCAATCTATTCTTAAAAAAAATCCCCCAATCATTCGCTTGATTTCCAAGAGAATTATTGGGGGATACCATTTGCTTTTAAACTAATTAAAGGAAAATAAAAATGAAAACTATAGATTCTTAATTAAATATCTTTATTTACTTTCTTTATTTTTTATCTTTATTTACTTTCTTTATAACGAGAATCTAATATCAAAGCCAGCTTGAACTGCACTTACTCTCCAACTTTGGTCACTGCTAAGTTCTGTGATACCAAAATTATAATTAATACCAGGTACAATGTAGAAACGACCCATCAAAATTTCGTATTGGATACCAGCTTTGACTGCTACGCGTAATCCACTTGCATTGGGAATATCGCCATCATTCACTACGATTGTCCTATCGTTATTTTCGTATCGAATGCCAAGTTGTTCCCAATTATCAGCACGACGGAAGCGAGCATTTAATGGCTCCATCAAACGGAATTTTTGAGTAAATGTTTTGGATAAAGCATAATCAAAAGTAGGTCCAATTGTAAAACCTAAGTTCATTCCCTCGAATGGATTTATTTTATAAACTGCTTCGAATGTAGCCATACTATAATCAACACTCAGAATGTGAAGAGTTGATGAATTGATTATTTTTTGTTCAATTACATTCCCATTTGCATCAACAATGGAAACTAATGATGGGTAAGTATCACCGCCAACTTCTAAGTATGAAGGCATAGTTTGATACATTGCTCTAACGATTATCGAAGAATTGGAGTTCTTGTAATCACCTAATATATGTTCGTAAGTAAACCCTACAAAGAAGCCATTATCTTGTCCATTTTCAAATGTGGGGCAAGGTGCAACATTCTCATTGCCAGCATCAGCGAAAGTTTTAAGGCTTACACTATGCAAAGAACGATTATAGCCAAAAACTGGTCCTATGAAAATTGGGCGAGTTTCTTGGAATGGAGCCAGCGGGTTTTCTAAGTCGCTTTGTGCTTTAGTGTCTATAAATCCTAAGGACACTAAAAGCAAAAATAAAAGTAAATGTTTGTGCATTTTTCACCTAATTATATTAATTGTATTTATCTCTGTTTTGTTATCTATTTCTGTTTTTAAATAGTATTTTCCATTTGTCAAATTTTCAACTACAAAAATTAAGAAAAAATTTCCTTTTGACAAAATCTTTTTATCAAAAAGTTTAAATTCTTTTCCAGAATTATCAAAAATAGAAATGTAAATATAACTATTTTTCTTCAATTGTAAATCAATATTGATAAAATTTGTAGCTGGATTTGGATAAATTTGCATTTGAGGTTGGTCGTCCACAATAATTATTGGTCGCATTGGGTTCATACAAACCTCCTTAAGAATTACTACATTTGTAGTGCTTTCATTTTCAAAGCATCCGATTGGAAGCAATGAAACATTGAAATCTGCTTTATTAACTGAATCCAATAGAGCATAAAAACTAAGATTAATACTCCATCTATCGCCTTTTTTAAAGGTATATGGTGCATCATTCCATTTAAGTTCAATTTTATCCAAAGTTTGATTTATCGTAAAATTCTTCTCAATTACCGTAGCTCCAGATGTTATTGCAAGAGTTGCAGTTTGATTAATTGCATAAATAATATTTTGACGGGTTGCAATTTCTACATCAAAACTAATTTCTTCGTCTGTATTATTGGTAATTTCGCCCGATAATGTTATAGAAGTTGAATCTGTCGGGAAAATTTCAATATCTTTTAATTCAGTTAGATTGATTTTCCCATTTTTAGGAACAATGTTTAGTGAATTATCCTTTACATTGATTTCGTTGAAAACACCGATTGCATCTATGTTTGCAGACTCATTCAATTTAAAATGGAAAATAATTAATAATTCATAAAAATTATTTGCCGCAATTGGAATTGGTAAATTACTCTGATAATCTTCCATAAATTCATACTCAACATTATCAGGAATTATCGAAAGCTTTATTGAATCTAAACTTATCTGAAAATCTTCATTATTCACGAATTGTATTTTTACTGTATCTGCCAGACACACATAATGTTCATTTGCAGAAAGTATCCTAACTTCACAATCAATCTGTGGTGGCGAAATTGAATTGCCACTTATGATAATTGTATCGATTCTACGGGCAAATTTTGGCAGGGCATCATTGACTACACCGAGTATAAGAATATGCTCGCCTAAGTCATTTGGAGCGAAAATAATATCAAATTCTAATGATGAATAAATTGGAATAGAATAATTGTAATAATTGCTTAAATCAACTGTAAAAGCATTATTTGTATTAGAAATTACATAAATCGAATCAATAAATAAATTTTCGTTTCCTTTGCTAAAGATTAATTTCTCTTTTGCATTTGCTTGAGTGTATATTTCAATATCGCCAAAGTCGTAATTTTTGGTCTCAATCACTGGTAAAGTGCCAGTGCCATGAATGTCAAATATTATTGGATTGTGGAATTGCCAATCGCATTTTAATTGTGTCGCCAACCTGTAATCAATCGTGTCTGTTGGGTCGTATTCCAACGAAACAGGATAAATTCCCAAAGCATCTATCTGAGCACTTAAATTTTCGAGAGTAATGGAATTATTATCAGGCACATCAACAAGCAAGTATTTCTCGAATTGCAAGAGTGAAGAAACATTGCCATCATTCACAATATTAATAATTGTGTCCAAATTAGTGCCAATCCGTCTTTTACCAAAATCTACATAAATATCTTGGAATAATGGAGCAACACCACGACCAGTAACCGCTAATTTATTTTCGAGCTTTAAGTGATTTGTAAATTTAACATTTTCAATATAATTTGCACGCGAAGTGGGTTTGAACTTAACAGGCACTTGTAAAATCGAATCCTGATAAAGCCAAAACTGGAATAAACCCGCAGTTGCGAATTCAAATCCTTTTTCGCTCATATAATAATAAAGCGAATCTAAGCGAATTTGTACATTCCCTACATTTTTTATCTGAATAAAATGCTCGGAAGAATCTCCCACATAAACATCTCCAAAATCCCAACCAGTCAATTCTAACCCTGGCTGAACCACTTCGGCTAAAAGTGTAATTCTTCGAGTTATTCCGCACTCGAAATTGAGTTGAATTTCCGAACGCAATTCATTTAAAGTCATATTAGGGTCAAAACAAACTTTACCGAGTAAAGTTTCGTTGGGCTGAAGTGTATCGGGTAACGAAAAATCATAATAATGTGCAATTCTTGCATCAATTGGAAAATCAATTGAATTAAGAATAATTGGCTCGTCTGCATTGTTGCGAACATAGAAATTGGCACATAATGAGTCTGTCCAGCTAATAGTACCAAAGTCGATATCAATAGTCCAATCAATTTTAATCGGCTTATGAATAAATTGATATGTGTTTTTATTTCCTTTATTATCCCACGAATGTATCACTAAGCGAGCGAACTTATAAATATCAATCACACTTGCATTGAAGTGAATTATACTATCGCCAAGCTGCAAAGGGAATAATTTGTAATCAAAATTTGTTGTTAAGTTTTCATCTACTGTTGCAAAGTTCAAACCAGAGGAATTAGCTTGTGGAAAATCAATAATTTGCCCTTCCAAGTAAAAGCAACTTGTATCCACAAGTGCTACGGGAGACATAATATCATCATTTTCGGGGTCGAGCAAACCCGCTCCCAGCACCATAGCATAAGAATCATATTCGCCTACTCCAAATAATATTCCACTGAATTTGCCTTTGGTTGCTATAATTTCGTGAGTGCCAATATCGAGAGGCAAAATTGCCCAGAATAAATCAGTATTAACAATTCTCTGAGTTTTAATTGCCGAAATAGTATCAATTTTCTCACCATCTAAATATAAAAAGTCGAGTGCTTGGGATTGTGCAATAATTGTGGCATAATGATTTGTATATTGTTCGGGATTGAAGAACACTCCACCAGGAGTAGAGATTAGTACTCTCTGAACAAATTGTTCTTGCGGAGGAAGCATTACCATTGCAGGATCAAAGTTCTTGTTCTCATTGTCCAAGCCCGTTCTCATCATAAATTGAGCAATTTGGAATGGTTGGTCGCTCTGCCAAATTGCAGGAGAATTAAGCCCAACAATTTCACGAACTTCCAAGCTATCAGTAAAGTTTATATCCACTGGATATGGACTTGTGTAATACCTTACTTTTGTATTTGGATTAATATTTATCAATTTAAAATAATCACCATTAGGACTAACACCAAATGGTATGGAAAAGTAAAGTTTGCCCCAAGAACTAATTGGTTGCAACATTTCTACTATATGATCTTTGGAATCTTTACCCTTGGGTACAACTTGCATAATTGCAGTTCGCATATGTCCCGAGAGAACACCTACCGGTTTATCCGAAGTGATTAGAGTTCCCGAAAGGTCGCCAAAACCTCGTGGGAAATCAGCAGATTGAACCAAATAAGTTTCACCGCGATTTAGTGCTACTTGGTAGTAAGTTCCTGGCATTTTTCCAGCAGCAGTTTTTGTTTGTGGCGAAAAAGTAATAATAGTATTATTTTCAGATGCCATTATTAAAAATTCAGATGGTCTGGGAAAGTATTGAACTAATGAGTCTTTTGGAGTTGGAGGAGGGTCTATTGGGTCGTATTGGTCATTTGGCATTGATAATATTGCGTATTCATTGCCCCAATTTGCTGTTGGAATGCAGACATAACTATCCGATGTTCTGGGCTGACTATTAAAAGCATACACAACAATTGGATTATCTGCAATCACTTCGATAGAATTTCGAGTAATAATTTCGGACTCATCGTTATAGTAACGATTGCTTATTGTGGTTGTTAGAACAGAATCACCCGGAATTTTATATGTTTCTTTATATCCACTTGGATGTATAATCTGAACATTTGTCCATTTTCTACCAGAAATAAATAGTCGTAATTCAACTCCACGAAAGTCAGTTTCGTAAAATTCATTTTCCATAAAAGAAACCCAAAAATGAGTACCTTCATAAGAAGAAAATTGTTCTGTTTCAGCTTTGCTGGTAATAGTCAAAGATAAAAATAAAGAAATAGCAGTAAAAAGTTTGAATATCAAACTTCTATTTATATGATTATATGTTGTATCTTTTATTATTTTCATCTTAAACCTATAATTTCTTTCCTCACCCCCAGCCCCTCTCCATTCTGGAGAGGGGGGAGTATGTCGCCAATTCCCCCTCTCTGAGGGGGTTAGGGGGAGGCTCTGATAAATATTTCCTTTTTCCTCCCCCTTTCGTCCCCCTCATCGAGGGGGATTTTATGACCCAATTCCCCCTCTCTGAGGGGGTTAGGGGGAGGCTCTGATAAAATTTTCCTTTTTTCCTCCCCCTTTCGTCCCCCTCATCGAGGGGGATTTTATGACCCTATTCCCCCTCACCGAGAAGTAGGTTCAAGTCCATCTCCATTTATGGAGAGGGATTTAGGGTGAGGACTAATATTCCATCAATATGTTTTTGTAAAATCATCTCTAATTAAAAGAATAAAATCAGCAATATTTGCATTTTCAGTGCCAAGCGAGTCAATTTTTGGTCCTTCGATTGTTGCAATGGTCGTGATTTTGAAATTAGGATTTTGCTTTTTCAAATACCAATATATTCCTTGATAATCATTAGAATGGTATGAACCGTGGAAATGCAAGAATTTCATTCCCGATTTAATTCTCTTGGCAATATAATGTGCCATTGTTGCATCTTTTGCTGCTTGTGCTTCAGCAAGGTATTTAATGTCATTATTATGCACTGGCATTCCCTTCATCACCTTGTAACCTTTCAAAGTAGAATCAAATTCCACAGGCAAAGGTGCAATGTACTTTAAGGCTTCAGGTGATAGAGTGCTTAATTTTTCCAATCCATTCCGCGCAACAAATGCAGCATATCTACGGGGAATATTTGTTGCTACAAATTCAATTTTATTTTTCTTACAAAATTCCAAAATTGGCTTATAATCTGTGGAATAATTTTTCCATATTTTTGCCTCATCTTCAAAATTTTTTGCAGGATATAAATCGCTAAAGTATTCATCGATTAACATTTGGTCGTCTGCTTCGAACATTTCCATTCCAATCATTAACTTATTACCAAATTCATTATACATCAATTTGGTCAATTCCAATTCTGCCCAATGTGCAAAAGCATTATTATGCAATTCACCAAAAAGAATTATATCAGATTCCTTGATTTTTTCGGAAACTTTATCATATTCGGCATACTCGCCACCTTTTTCGTAAACTGCAACAGAACCAGAAATTTTACTATCACAAGAAGTTAGTGTCAAACTTGCCAAAATTGCAAAAACAAAAATAATACGAGTTAAAAAATTTAATTTAAACATACTTTTTCCAAAATTTATTTTTTCATTATATTAAATTACAAATGTTTTTGAAATTTTGTTCAATTTTTTGTGATTTTCATTCATTTCTCGAGTAATCTGTTCAAATTTTCAAATAATTATTCCAATTATTTATTGATATTAACAAATTTTTAGTAAATTAGTAAAATTTTTGGCACGAATTTTATAGAATGTTTGAAACATACAAAATAGACAGCACAATTATACAAAAAAAGTTCCTTTGCGACCTTACAAAATGCAAAGGAGGATGTTGTACTATCTACGGTGAAAATGGCGCTCCACTTTTATCAGAGGAAATTCCAATCATAGAAGAATATCTGCCTATTATCAAGAAATATATGAAGCCAAAGTCAATTGAATTTCTGGATAAATATGGATATTGGGAGCACGACACCGAGGGGGAACTTGCAGTAACTTGCATAAATAAAAGAGATTGCGTATTCGTCTATTATGATGAAGGTAGCGATATTGCAAAATGTGCAATTGAAAAGGCATATTTTGCGGGGGAAATCACTTTTCAGAAACCAGTTTCTTGCCACTTATTTCCGATAAGAGTCCGTGGCGAACACATTTATTACGAAGAATTTTCAATGTGTGAATATGCACTTGAAAATGGGATAGAAAAAAATGTGAACTTAGTGGACTTCTGCAAAGACTCAATTGAACGGAAATTTTCTAATGAATTTTATGTTTCTTTAAGCAATATTGCAAAATCGGGGAAAAAGATTTTTTAGAAAAAATTAGAAATTAAAAAAAACAGCAAAAAGAAGATTATGGCAATAAATATCTCGGTTGGATTAAAAACATCATTGCAGCAAACACTGACTCCTCAACAGATTCAGTATTTGAAGATATTGCAAATGCCTTTAATTCAATTTGAACAAGAAATAAAACGCGAAGTTGACGAAAATCCACTCTTGGATTTAGATGAAGATAATTATGACGACTCAAATGAAATTGAGCAATTTAATGCAACTCCCGAATCTGACACTCCTAATATTTCAAATGAATACGATTTAATTGAATCTGCTAATTCCAACGATTACAATGATGAATATGCCGACTCCAACATTTATTTCGAAGATATTAAAAATATGACAGAATCACCTCTATCTAATTATGTGGCTGGTGAAGATGAAGATCCATACCATTTATATACTTTGATGTTGCAAGATGATGCCGAATTATCTACCTCACCCAAATCAAATTATGATGACGATGACGACTCGCCAAGTTTTCAGATAAAGAGTCCAGTTAATTTTTTGGAAGAATTAGAAAAGCAATTATCGTTGTTTTATTTATCAGAAGAAGAATTGCTTTTGGGTAAGCATATTTTGTGGAATGTGGACGAAGATGGCTATTTGAGACGCGAATTAAATGATATTGCGAAAGAAACAAATTCGCATATCGCAGAGATGAATTTTGAGACACAAAAGAATTTATTTATTCAAAATTCCACACTAAAAGCAAAATTAATCAAGAAAAATCCTGCATATAAATACCTAATAGATGATACAAGTAAATCGTTGCTTGGTTCCATATTGATTGACAAACCCGAATTAATAAATGAGCTAAGTGCTGATTTCTTGAAATTTTCCTTTGATAAAATCAATACAATGCTTAAACCTGTTAATTTGGAACAAGCCGAAAAAGTATTAAAAATTATTCAAAGTCTCGACCCTCCAGGAATTGCTTCGCGGAATATTCAAGAGTGCTTGATTTCTCAATTGAAAATTGTTCAAAATCCAACTTATGCTCAGTCCAATGCATTGCGATTGCTCCAAAATGCCTTTGAAGAATTTTCCCGTAAGCATTTCAAAGATGTACAGAAAGTTTTGAATATAAATGATGATGACCTAAAAGATGCAATTGAAGTTATAAAAAAGTTAAATCCAAAGCCCGGAGAGGGAATTAGTTTTTCGGAAGTTAATACAGTAATTCCCGACTTTGTGATTGAATTGGACGAAAAGAATTACGAACCGCAAGTTATCTTGAACGATTCTACTATTCCTCCAATTAGAATTAATGATTTATACGAAAGTTTGAAGAGAGAATCTAAGGAAAAGAAGTATAATAAAGAAACAAAGCAATGGATTAGGTCTAAATACGAAGATGCTAAATTTTTGATACAAGCAATTCAGCAAAGAAAAATTACGATGCTCAAAATTATGGTAGCAATTGCTGGTATCCAAAAGGATTTCTTTCTGTACGGACCCGAAAATGTTAAACCAATGATTTACAAGGATATTTCGGATGTTACGGGAATGGATATTTCTACTGTTTGCCGAATTGTGAATAATAAATTTGTTCAGTCGCCTTATGGAACTTTCGAATTGAAATCTTTTTTTAGCGAATCATTGCCAAATGATGATGGTGAAGAAGTTTCTACAACTGTAATTAAGCAGAAGATTAAGGAAATGATAGATAAGGAAGACAAGAATAAGACAATTAGCGATGACCAAATAGC
>DYPF01000336.1 GCA_020720105.1 Chloroherpeton thalassium | reverse complement strand
ATTCATTCTAATCATAGTTAAAGTTGGCATAATAATTGTAGTTTTTGAATAATTAAAGTTGAATATTATGAAGAAAATTCCGTTAATAATACTCTTTTTCCTAATTAGCTTGGATATTTCTTATTCTCAAAGCATCAAAATTATGCGAAATGATGTGGATAGCAACCGATCATCGTTCATTACTGCTGGTTATGTGTTCGGTTTTGATGTATATTTGGATAGTATTAGCCAATGCAATGGTGTAAGTTTTGAACTAAACTGGGATTTTCCAGCTTATGTGCAATTCTCTCAATGGAAAATTGGCGATATTGGCAGCAAAGCAATGGCTTATGTTGTAGATAAAAGTGACCAAAACATCGGAAAATTATCTGTTGCAGCCGGGACGGGATTGCCACTTGACCAATCAATAATTCCAAATCCAAAAGTCATTCATTTAGAGTTTGTATTATTACAAACAGCTATAAATGACACAAAAGTAACCTTTAAATTCATCTCGCCCAGTGCTTCGATAATATTGGATTCTTTGCCAATTATTGCTAATTTAGCCGCAGAGGATTTCAGTTTTTCTGTTCACGGCATGATTAATGTTTATCCCGGCGACTCAAATAATGATGGATTAGTTGATTCAAAAGACTTCACTCAATCTCTTTTTTATTTGGGAATGGGACCGCTGACTAAAAGTGTTAAAACCTTCAAAAGAAATTATGCAAGCACATACTGGACACTCCAAAAAGCTCTAACCTGGGATGTAGCTTCGGCTACTTATGCAGATTGTGATGGGAATGGCGAAATAAATATGAGCGATTTGTTGATAATTAGTTATAATTTGGGCAAGTCCCACTATGGCTCGATTGCAATCCCAGACAAATCACAAAAAAATGACAATCGCATTTTATCTGGCAATTATAAAATTCAGTTAAATAATTCTACTTCGCAAAAATTCTATTCCGCTATTTATACTTTGAAGTTCAAAGATGATAATGTACTAAATTCATTTGTTGGAGTTGATGCAAGTGCCACATTTGGCGCAAATTCTTATACATTTTATAAAATAGAAGGGATTTTGCTTCACTTTATCGTTGGCAAAAATGATCAAAGTAGCATTGATGGGAATATTACCGATGTTCAAACTAATCTTTTATTTACAGAAAAGAATAATTCAATAAGTGAATTTGAGGTAATTGAAGCAAAAGCAATTAACGAAAGTGGCGATATTTTCTCGCTTTATAATACAACTACAAATGTGTTTGAAATAAATAATTTTGATAATATAACCAATGAAATAGTTATGAATGTAAATATTCAAAATAAAGAACTAACAGTAAATACACTTACTGAATATATCCAATATTTAAAAATCTTTGACTTAAATGGCAATGTAATAAAGTCATTCACTTATAGCGAGAGAACGAATATTGTCAATCTTGGATTGAATGAATTGCCATCACAAGTTTATTTTGTTTCAGTATTTACCAATTCAGGAAAGTTTTTGGCAGAGCCAATAATTTTATTAAGATAAATATTCGTAAGTTTGCATTATTAAAATGTTAGTAGATATTTAATAAATATTTTAAGGAGTTTTTATGTCTGCAAAAGATTATATCCCTTCAAAAGAAGGCGATATTGACACTTGGACAGAAAATTTTATTGCTGTAGCAAATGCTAATCTTGCTACTTTGGGCTTAGCTGCTCCTGATATTACTGCACTTACTTCTAAAAAAATAGATTTTGCTACAAAATTGAATACTGCAATTGTAAAACAAGACGAATCTAAAACCGCTACGGAACAAAAGAATAAGTCCAAAAGCGGTTTGGTTACAAATGTTCGTGTTTTGGCAAGGCAAATTCAAGCTCGACCGGGAGTTCCGGGGAATATCAAAGCTCAATTGGGTTTAAATGGGTCGCGTCCGACTCCTTCGCCTTTGCATCCATATCCGCCAGTTGATTTATCGGGCAATATTGGAGTGGGAGGGCTTGCCAATATGAAATGGAATCGCAATGGCAATCCGCAGGGAACCACTTTCCTGATTGAATCGAGCAACAACTTCGATGCCGGATGGCATATTATCGGCACGACTACCAAAACCACTTACGTAACACCGCTCACCGAGCAGTCAGGACGCAATTTCTTCCGCATAAAAGCCCAAAAAGGCAAACTGAAAAGCGAAGCAAGTAATGTTATTATTTTATAAA
>DYPF01000335.1 GCA_020720105.1 Chloroherpeton thalassium | reverse complement strand
TTAAAATCATCACTTAAATCATTTAACTTACTTATTCTCAATACAATTTAACTTCGTAAAGTAGAAATAATTATTAACCAATAAAATTTAAAATTTATGAAAAAATTCTTTTCTTTTTTTGTTCTAGCATTTATGTTTTTAAATGCTTTTTCTCAGACGATTGTAGGAACAACGCCTGAAAACAAAAATGTTATTCTTGAAGAGTTTACCGGAATTCATTGTGGTTTTTGTCCACAAGGTCATGCAATTGCCCAATCTATCAAAGATGCGCACCCTGACGATGTTTTTTTAATTAATATTCATGTTGGGCCTTATGCTTCTCCTTCAGCCGGTGAGCCTGATTTTAGAACTTCGTTTGGAACTAGTATTGCAAATCAATCCGGATTGACAAGTTATCCTGCCGGAACTGTAAACAGACATTTATTCAGCGGTCTTTCTCAAGGCTCAGGAACAGCTATGAATCGAGTAAGTTGGACAAATGCATCAAATCAAACTTTAGCTATGGCATCTTATGTAAATGTTGGTGTTGAAGCAAGTATTAATTTAGAAACAAGAGAGCTAACTGTTCACGTAGAAGCTTACTATACAGACAATAGTCCTGTTTCAACTAACAAATTAAATGTTGTATTATTACAAGACAATACATTAGGACCTCAATCAGGTGGAGATATGGGAAACGAATATAATCACATGCACCGATTGGTTCACATGATTACAGGTCAATGGGGCGAAGAAATTACAACAACAGTAGCAGGAACTTTTGTGGATAGAACTTATACATATACAATTCCGGCTGATTATCATTCTATTTCGGCTGAATTTTTAGATTTAAAAGTAGTTGCTTATATTGCTGAAGGAAATCAAGAGATAATTTCTGGCAATGGATGTAATCCAACATTTACAAATTTCGCTTATCAAAATGATGCTTTTTTGAGAGATATAACTGTTCCGGAAAATATTTGCGAAGGCATCACACCTTCAATCAAAGTTCAAAATTTAGGCTCTGAAACTATTACCGAATTAACAATTACAACAAAAATTAATAACGAAGTACCGATTGTAATAGATTGGACAGGTGAAATTTTACCATTACTAAACCAAACAATTGAACTAGATGAAATATCTTTTTTAGGTCTTAACGAAAATACAATTACTGTTACTATTAATGAAGATGAAAATTTGGAAAATAATATTGCAACTACAACCATTGAAAGAATTTTAGCTACTGAAACGGTATATTTAACTTTAGTTACAGATGCTTATGGTAGTGAATGTACTTGGAATGTTAAAAATTCGGCGGGAACTACGGTTTATTCAGGTGGTCCTTATGGAAACGGCGTTACAATAAATGAAACATTTACATTGCCACAAGGTTGTTATGTATTTAATTTAATAGACTCTTATGGTGATGGTGGAGGTGCCGTAACATTAAAAGATGATACAAATCTTATAATTTACAATACTAACGGTACTTATGGTGCTGGTGCTTCTACAGATTTTCATACAGGTTTGTTAGAACTTGCGGCTGTTTTTTCAATTGCAGAAACAGATGTGCCTGTAGATGAACCTATTATTATTACTTTTAACTCAGAAATAAGATTACCAAATGACGAACTTATTACAAATGTAAACGAACTTATTACTTTTGTTAACAATGATGCAAAAAGCGATGTGCCTTTTACAGCTGAAATTTCTAATAATAGCGTTATAACAATTACCCCTGATGCTGAATTAGCAAGTTTAACTTCTTATACAATTACCATTGCAACTGAAAGCGTAGAAAATTTCAGTGATGTTTTATTGGCTGAAGATGTTACTAAAACTTTTGTTACAAAAGAAACTATTGGTTTAAATAAAACTAATAATAACATTAATATTTATCCAAACCCTACTAAAGACTATTTTATCGTAACAAATTCTTCTAATAGTAAATTAACTATTTATAATACTCTTGGTATTAATGTTTTAGAAACTAATATTTTAAATGATGAATTTAGAGTTGATTTATCTAATTTAACTCAAGGTTCATACATTATTAATATTACATCTGACAAACAAAACGAATCAAGAATTATTACAATAGTTAGATAATCTTTTTTTAATAATTGTAACCCAAAAAAAGAGTTTATATAAAATATGTAAACTCTTTTTTTTTTTTTCAAAATTAAAACTATTTTTGCAAACGAAAAGGTGATTAACGTAA
>DYPF01000334.1 GCA_020720105.1 Chloroherpeton thalassium | reverse complement strand
CCCCAAAACCCCAAAACCCCAAAACCCCTAATTAAAATAATATATTTAAAATAATTAATATTATATTTATTTAAACTGACTCAACATATTCGCTCTACCGCTCAATTAGCTGTGGATCTATTAAAGCGTATTTGCACTCAGCATATTACCAGCTATATAGAGGGTCTTTAGCGACTAGTTCTTCTTGATCAATTTCAAGAATTAGTTGGATATCTATTACGTTATTTTATTATAGCCAAAGTACAGCGTTCTCAAGCTTTTAGTTTCAACCAGCGCATTTAGTATCATTAATCAACCTACATTTTATATTTTGTTTCCCCAGATATTTATAAACTCAATTTACTTACTTCCCTTTATCAACTTTGAGATGTATTATGCGCCAATATCCGTAATATTATTATATGGTAGGAACAATACTCTCAGCATTCATACTCCATTTCACGGATTTAACAACCGTCTCGCTCCCTTATCGCCAATATTGTTGCCCCACAACGATAGCTGCTTTAACGTCTCGTTCTTTCATAAGAATTAGCCTAATGGCTAGCAACCTTTGCCTTTCAAGTTATTGTTCGCCATAAACAGCGACGATAGTTATGAGCCATTCAGCCCTTAAACTAGCTGCAATGATCCGGCTTTTGTTATGTTGTTGTTGTCTATCATCAATTACTTTAATTTTGTATTTTTTAGAATGTTGCTTATGTTGATCATCGCGTCATCGCCTATCGAGTTATTGCAAATATTTAAATTTGATATTTTTTGCGACTGCTTAAACGCCAAGCTCAAATTGATTACGCCCATATCGCCTATTTAATTAAAGGCAATACTAAAATTAATTATTGAATCGTTCTTTATTAACCCGTTTGTCAGGTGCTTGGTTCCAATTGGGCCAATCTTGTTTCTATCCATGTACAAGTAGCCTATACCCTTATGGGCTTTAAGCAAGTTTCCAACATGTTAGCACCCCTCATCGCCTATATCATTTTATACTATATTCAGTATCTTAATTAACTCGCAATTGCATATTGACTACATTAGCATTCTTACGCCTTCTGGGCCTAGCGCACAATGCGATATATTTAGCGATTCAACTTTGTTTGTATTCGACAATGCTAGCGCTAGTTACTGCAAGTGCTTTTACTGGAATTTGAAATGAGATATTCAAAAATTATTTATACTTTAGTTTTTGTTGACTATTTAGGCGAACATGTGCATCTACACTTAGTTCAAGCTTATATTATTGAATTGAACGAAATTAATACGACTATTCCTAGATATTGCGTTAACCAATCACTTAAAGGCAGATTAATCGAAGAATCAATTTTAGAATGAAATTGATGAAAATTGCTAAGAAAAATTTGAGATTGCAATTACTTGACTAATGTATTTCGTGTCAGCTTAATTAAATGTTTGATTTTTAAATCCGTATCATAAATTCAAGCTTTAGTTATTAAGCTCTTCCACTGGGATTGATGTGCTAGTTATTGATTACAGTCACTTCAGCGCGCATTACTTACATGAATTCAACTATCAGATAGCGCATTTTATACCGCACTTCATTCACTGCCTTTTAGAGCAGATTTAGCACATTGCGTATCATGTTCCACAAAACACTTTATTACAAACTGAGCATTACTTAATCAGATCTACTATTGTGAATTTATTGCAGATATTACACACAATTTTTTTAAATAAGCATTTTTATGAATGTTCTAAATAATCCTTTTGTAGTATCTATTTGTTGCACCCTTAGTTGGGTCACTTAATGAGGATGTATCCGCACTCGTTTTAATGCATCGATAAATTATTGAAATTTCAAATTATTTTTCAGCCCCTGATGAAGTTCACTCAATTGAACTTTAATGCCTTCATTGCGTTGAATATATTGATTGGGAGAAATGGAACTAAATTGGGTTTTTACCCACAAATGCATCTGCTAGTTTAGAATATTTTTACTTCGATGCATTACTTTCAAAATGCCTGCAAGCAGGACAATCACACGCGCGCCTAATTCAAAATATTCTTTCATATTCATCAGGTTACTAGTCTGATATCAGGTGGATTAACAGCTAGTTGCTTTGGATCGATGCCCTTACCTTTTTTCATTAATAACGCTTTTTTTTAATTTTAATTATAAATTATTTAATACAAAATTAATCAAAAATTATATTTATTAGAAGGGGTTTTGGGGTTTTGGGGTTTTGGG
>DYPF01000057.1 GCA_020720105.1 Chloroherpeton thalassium | reverse complement strand
ATTTGTTGGCTGTTTTAAAATCTTTTTTATAAAGATTAAGTGAGCCCAAATTATAGCAAACATAAGAAAGCAAAACTTCATTTTCGGTTTTTACGGAAAGGTCGTAAGAAATTTCGAAATAGTCTTCGGCTTTTTCAGGATTATTTAGAGTATATCTTTCAAATAGACCTAATAAATTATAATTAGTGATCATTTGTTTGGTGAAATTAATTTTTTTAGCAATTTTTTGGGATTCGGTTATAAAGAATAAAATTGAATCTTGTCTAATCTCTAAAGGTAAATGTGTATTTTCAAAATAATATGTACTAATTCTATTGAGAACAAAAGCGAGCCTGAATTCATTTTTTGATTCTTTGGAATATTCAAGTGCTAATAAATAGTATTTAAAAGATTCTTTTAATGACTGAGCAGCGCGGTAATTTTCGCCAATTTGCATATAAATATCAGCATAACGCAAATTGCTTTTAAGTTTATCGTTGATTTCTAAAGCAATGATTGCTTTATTTGTTGACTCTTCAATATCTCCGATATCGTAATAATAGCGAGCAAGAATCATCAGACCTTCAATTTCTTTGTCAGTATTATCAGTTACCCTTGCTAAATTTATGACATCTTTAGCATAAGCAATAGCATCAGAATTGATTTCTTCAACAAGCAGATAAGATAATTCTATAACATAATCAAGTTTTACTCTATCGTTTTTTTCTTTTGATATTTTTCCTTTTAACTTAATAATCCTTATACTATCAAGTTCGGCGTAAGATATATTTGTGAATAAAACACAGAAAAAAACGAATAAAATACTATATTTTAGTAAAATTTTCTGCATTTTTTAAATTGGAATAATTGTTAAAATCAAAATTACGAATTTTCATTTAATTTTTGTAAGTAATTCTACTCAAATTCTTTAAAAATTAGTATAAATATTTGAAAAATATCAAAAAATTAAAATAGAATTTCTTTTTTATGCAAAAATTAATAAATCTTTGTTAATTTTAAAGTTTTGATTTTTTCAAATTCCAAGAATAATGACTTCAAATAAAAATGACATAAATAATATATTCGCAAGTGCCGAAAAAACTGATTTTATTGATAAAATTTCGATCTATGGAGCACGTGAACACAATTTAAAAAATGTTAATTTGCAAATTCCCCGTGATAAATTTGTTGTTATCACTGGTGTATCTGGCTCAGGAAAATCTTCGCTTGCCTTCGACACAATTTATGCCGAAGGTCAGCGAAGGTATCTTGAATGCTTATCGCCTAATGCCCGACAATTTATTGATATGCTGAAGAAGCCCGATGTAGACAGAATCGAAGGACTTTCACCAGCAATAAGTATCGAGCAGAAAACAATTAGCAAGCATCCCCGCTCAACTGTTGGAACTGTTACCGAAATATACGATTATTTGCGGTTGCTTTTTGCTAAAATAGGCACTCAATACTGCACAAATTGCAATATTCCCGTTGTTGAAAATAATCTAAATGGCATTCAAAGGGAAATATTGGAGAAATTTTCTGACAGGCAAATCATCATTATGGCTCCACTAATAAGAGCAAGGAAGGGACATTACAAGGAGTTGTTTGCAAAATTACTCAAAGAAGGCTATACCAAAGTTAGAGTTGATGAGAAAATTATTCCAATTAAAGATGGAATGCAATTAGAACGATATAAAATTCATAATATCGAACTTGTAATTGATAGAATTGCTCCTAATCAACAATCAATTTTCCGCTTACAAAATTCATTGGAAATTGGATTAAAAATGGGCGATGACACGGTATTTATTCAAGTTGATAATAGTAGCGAAATTATTACTTATAGCACTAAATACTCTTGCCCAAAGTGTGGTTTAGCTTATGATAAATTATCTCCAAATAATTTTTCTTTTAATACTCGATATGGTGCCTGCGAAGTTTGTGATGGCATTGGCGAGGTGGAAGAATTCGATTACGACAAATTGATGCCTGACAAAACTTTATCAATTAAAAATGGCGGAATAATAACAATTGGCGATAATAAAAATTCATATATATACTTACAATTAATTGCATTTTGCGAGAAACATAATATACCAATCAATGAACCAATTTCAAATTTAACAGATGAACAATTAGATAAGGTAATGAATGGGAACGATGACAATGAAGTAGTAATTCTGCAAAAGTTTGGTTCCAAAGTGAGTAATTACAAGCAACATTATCCTGGAATAATTACAGTTATGAAGCAATTTCTTCATAATCCACCAACAGAATCAACAGAAACCCATATCCGCAAATTTATGACTAATAGAACTTGTCCTACTTGCAATGGTGAAAGGCTAAAGCAAAGTAGCTTGTTTGTGAGAATTGATAACAATAATATTTCTGATATTGCAAAATTTGATATTGAGCATTCATATAAATTGATAGTGAATTTACCAAAGAAACTTACATCACGGCAAAATGAAATCGCGGAATTGATCCTTAAAGAAATACGAGAGCGACTTAGCTTTTTAATAAATGTTGGACTTTCTTATCTCTCGATCAATCGCAGTTCCAAAACACTTTCTGGAGGTGAAGCCCAAAGAATTCGGCTTGCCTCACAGATTGGTTCTCAATTAGTTGGCATTACTTATATCTTAGATGAGCCAAGCATTGGATTACATCCACACGATAATCAACTACTCATCAATTCGCTGAAAGAATTGAGAGATTTAGGAAATACTGTTTTAGTAGTCGAGCACGATAAAGCAATGATAGAACAAAGTGATTATTTTATTGATGTTGGTCCTGGAGCAGGAGTTAATGGCGGCGAAATTGTGTTTGCAGAAGAGCCCGCAAAGTTAAAGAAATTAACTCCAAAGAAATATGAACACTCTTGCACAGCTAAATATTTAATGAATCAAATACAAATTGAAATTAAAGAAAAACAAAGCATTGGAAACGGACAATATCTTACATTGATTGGAGCAAAAGGTAATAATTTAAAGAATGTAACTCTCGAAATTCCTCTTGGAAAATTTGTTTGCATAACTGGATTAAGTGGTTCTGGAAAATCAAGTTTGATTAATGATACACTCTATCCAATTTTATCTAAACATTTTTACCATTCTTTGCAAACTCCTTTGCCTTATGATAAAATCGAAGGTTTAGAAAATATTGATAAAGTAATAGAAATTGACCAATCACCAATTGGTAAAACCGCGAGGTCTAATCCTGCTACTTATACGGGAGTATTTACGCCAATAAGAGAGTTTTTTGCAATGTTACCCGAAGCAAAAATACGCGGATATAAGTCAAATAGATTCTCATTCAATGTTACTGGTGGTAGATGTGAGGTTTGCCAAGGTGCAGGAATTAAGAAAATTGAAATGAATTTCTTGCCTGATGTTTATGTGCCTTGCGATACTTGTGATGGCAAGAGATATAATGACGAAACCCTTCAAGTGAAGTATAAATCGCATTCAATTGCTGATGTTTTGGAGATGACCATCGAACAAGCAGTCGAAGTTTTCTCTGAATTACCTCAGGTGAGGAGAAAATTACAAATTCTTAAAGAAGTTGGTCTTGGTTACATTAAATTAGGGCAACAATCACCAACACTTTCGGGTGGCGAAGCCCAAAGAGTAAAGCTTGCAACAGAATTATCAAAGAGAAGCACAGGCAAAACTTTGTATTTATTAGACGAGCCCACCACGGGTTTGCATTTTAAAGATGTAAAACTTCTATTGGATATGCTTGAAGAATTGGTAGTTAAAGGTAATACAGTTGTTGTTATTGAGCATAATTTGGACGTAATAAAATTTGCTGATTGGATAATTGATATGGGACCATTAGGTGGCGAAAAAGGTGGTGAAATCTTAGCAGTTGGTATGCCTTTAGATATTGCCGAAAATCCAAAAAGCCTTACAGGCAAATATCTGAAAGAGGAAATAAACTTAGTCAGCAAAAAAGGAAAATCTATCTCTGTAGGGGCAAAGCTTGCTCTGCCCAAGATAATTTCCACTCCGTGAGGGTGACGAAAGGAAAATCTCCTATTCTTTCACAAATTTAGCAAATTTATCTCCAATTTTGACAAAATACACCCCTGCGGGCAGCTGCGAAATATCAATCCTTTGTAGGGACAGGTCGCGACCTGTCCCTACGGTCATCACGTATTCACCCATATCATTATAGATTTTTATTTCTGAGCATTCCCGTTTGCACGGGAATGACAACCCTGCATTTTCAAATTGCATTTTTAGATTGCTTCGTCCCGATAAATCGGAATTCGCAATGACGTTAGCAAGAATTATTTGGCTAAAGCTCAAAAAATTTGTTCAAATTAATATTAAATTAGGATTTACGTCAAGAGATAAATTGAAAATTAAAACAAGGAATAAATTATGAAAACTTTTGATGAAAGTACAAATTTTTTAGCAATTGAAGAAAAATATTCAAATTTTGAGGATTCAAAAATAACGATTGTATCTGCTCCTTATGAGCACACAGTAAGTTATGGCGGCGGTGCTGCTTATGGACCAGAAGCGATTATAGAAGCCTCCTCGCAAGTAGAATTCTATGATGATGAATTTGATAACGAATTATGTTTTGATCTGGGAATTGCCACGCTTGAACCAATTAATTTTGAGGACAAAGTAGATGGTGATGCTTTGGATTTAATTTATAATCAAGTGAAAGAATTGCTCGATTTAGGTAAATTTGTGGTTACTTTGGGTGGTGAACACACAATCTCGACAGCACCGATTAAAGCACATTTTGAGAAATATCCATATATGTCGGTTTTGCAATTTGATGCTCATTCCGATTTGCGTCATTCATATCAAGATTCGCTATATTCACACGCTTCAATTATGGCAAGAGTTGCCGAATTTGTGCCAACCAAACATATCACACAAGTTGGAATTCGTGCCCAATGCATCGAAGAATCTCAATTTATCAAAGAAAATCACATTAATACATTTTATGCATCGGGCATTCGTAATGCTAAATATGGCGAAAATTGGGTAAAAAGTTTAGTTGATACTTTGCAGAAGGAAGTTTATATCACTTTTGATGTAGATGCTTTCGATCCATCGATTATGCCAACAACAGGCACTCCCGAACCAGATGGCTTGATTTATAGTGATGCTTTGAATATATTTAAAGAAATTAGGAAGCAAGGCAAGCAGATTATTGGATTTGATATAGTGGAATTAGCACCAGTCGAAGGTATTCATCATACTAATTTGACAGTTGCCCGACTAATTTACAAAATGTTAAATTTTACATTTAGTAAGTAAAATATTATGATTTCTCCAAATTTCAAGTATATTATATTATAATATTATATTATATTACATTATCATAATTGAAAAAACTTTTCACTTACATTATTTTCATTTATGAGGTTGATATGGAACAAGTTGTAGTGTCGAGTGATTATAGAATAGAAATTCCGGATTCATTGAGAAGTGAAATGCATATAAAACCTGGTCAAAGTGTTTTTTTAGTGAATGAAAATGGTATAATTAAAATTATAACAAAAAATAAACTCTTGAATTTATTTGGTATTGCTAAAGACGTAGGTCCATCTTTCATTAGAGATGAGAAGGATTTGCCAAGCGTAATATATATGCCAAAATTAAATTAAAATTGACATTTAAAAGATATTACAAACAAAAAAACTGCCCCGACTGAGGCAGTTTTTTTTGTCTTTTTTTTGTAAAAAGGATTAGTTGTGTTCGTTATGGAATCTATAACGGCGTGCAGCTTTAGTTCTGATGAGTCTATTTTCTACACTTGGCTTAGTATACGCTGTTCTTTTCTTGAATTCACGTAAAATACCGCTACGTTCATACTTTTTCTTGAAACGTTTTAACGCTCTGTCAATATTTTCATTTGATTGTAATGTAACTCCGATCACTAACTTTCACCTCCTTTTCTGATCTAATTGATTGTCTGATTCAATGTCTTTGCTATTTTAAATTTTCAACTAAATGTTTTTCACTGTTCTTTTCAAAGTACACAATAATTGCTTTTTTCCCGTCACTCAATGTTTCTTTAGAACGAACAACTCCCACATCATCCCATACTGCGTGAAAAATAATATCTCCAATTTCGTATTCTAATTGTGGAGAGTATTTTTTTGCATCTTCACGAGATATATGCACAACCGCTTGGGAATTATCTACCTGCGATTCGATGGTATCTAAGTTAATAAGTTGAGTATGGCGACTTTTGGTGCATCTTGCCCATTGTTGACGTCCGTTTGGACCTTCAATAGGTTCACCGATAAGTTCGTGTTTTGTTTCCTTCATAAAGAAAGGTGAATACAATAGTATATACTTAGCACGTCTTATCTTTTTCTTTTTGCCAACAACCATAATTTCTCTATTTATTTTAATTTAAGAACTGAACTAAATACAAAATTACGAAAAATTCACAGAATAATTATCAAATACTATCAGAATATCAATTTTTTTTTCTTAATTTAATGTTTTTATGTTTTAGTATTTTCAAATTCTTTTTAGAAATTTGCTAATACTAATAAAATAAATTTTGGTTTAATATGCAAATTACTTCTTTTGAAACTATTGAAGGACGCAAACTCCTCAAACAAATTTACTTTGAATTGAAGTTTCAAAAAACAATCAATAGTTTTAGTATGCTTTTTATTATGTGGCGAATTATTGTCAATAAAAATAATCTCCACAAATATTCCGAAATTGACGTGGATATTTCTTATTCTTTGGGAGTGATAAAAGGCACGTTTCTTTGGATAGAGGAAGTTTTTATTCGTTATTACTTTACAGTATTGAATGCTTTGATATATTTTGGAGCAGCAATTCTTCTTTTATTGGTCGGTCTAAGGAAATTCAGCAATCTAATTAGCGATACAACAGTAATTATGGGCTTTGTTTTGGAAGCATCTCTCTTGATTATGATGTTCATCTTTTTGTTATTTAGCCCCAAGGATGATTTAATTGAAGAAATTCAAGGTATTGACTCGACTAATGCAGATAGCGAGGAGCTGATAAACGAAATTGGTGAAATAGCACGTGATTTTGCCGATGCTTCGTTAAAGTTAGGATATATTAATCAAAATTTAGCAGAAATTCATCAAAGCCAAAAAATGATGATTAATCAATTAGTTGAATTAACGAGAAGCTTCCACAAATTAGCATCGCCAAATGATGAAATGTTGCAAGTAATGCAATCAACAAACCAGCATTTATCAAGTTTTGAGCAAAACATTGAATCATTAAACAAACAATTATCAGTAATTCAAAGTTCTAACATTGAATTTGAAGTTAAAAAGCAAGTTCAAGAATTTCTAACAAGTAAATTAATCAATGAAAAAGCCGCGAAATAGCAAAAGAACAATTGAAATTTACTTTATTCTTTATTTGGCTGCCTTGGTGCTGCTTATTCCTGATTTAGAGCAAAAGAGCATACCCACAGGGGAGCAATCTAATATCGATTATAATATCTTCAAAATATATCCTGATAAAACTATTTTAAATGCCAAAATCACTTTAGATAGCAGTGGCTCCAAGGTGGCTGACTTAGATTCATTAAATCTGATTTATTACACAGGCGATGTTAGTTCGATTGATATTTCATTTCAAATAACAAATAAGAAATTGGGGCAATTCATTAATGTAAGTAATAACGATAATAATTTTGACTTCATTAAGTTCAAGGAAGTACCAGATATTTCAGCCTATGCTTTCTGGTGGCATCCTCCAATATTGGATAAACGAAATTATATCCTTGATGTGAAAGCCAAAGCCAAAGCATTAGTGCGGGTCAAAGATGGCAATCGCACCAAATTAGTAAGTATGGAAGCACAGACTCAGTTTAGTTTGATCGTAAGTTATTACGACCAACAAAGTGGTATGCCTTATTTTGTTTCGATCTCAGATTCTGTAGTAAATAATAATGATTCAATTTTCAATAGTTTATTTGTGCAGAATTATTCTGATATTTATTTAGACTTCACAGATAGAAAAGTGCAGAACTTGACAACCGAAGAGTGGGAAAATAAGTTAAATGTTTTTGGAGTGAATTTAAATACTGAACTTAACCAAAAACCTAATATTAGTATTTCTAATTCACCCGAAAATAATCTTGGCAGCGTTTACATCAAATCAATTTCTAATAATTCTATTACTCTTGCGGGCAAAACTCCTCAGTTTGGTCAATCAAAAGTTAAGGTAAAACTAACCCGAAAAAATGATGGTGCCTCGTATGAAGATGAATTCATTATCAGTCCAATGCCAATTATGGAGCCAATATATTCTTCACAGATTCAACCAAATCAGAAGTACAAAATCGAGCCAAATTTTCCTGAGCTGAACAATAAATCCTATTTTGTTAAGATTTTTACAGACGATAAAGTGCTATATTCATCAAGCAATATTGCTCCTTTTTATTTTTCAGTTGAAGAATCATTTGCAAATAAGACTATTTACTTTGAGAGATATATCAATGGCAAATTATATGGCAAGACCTACAATATTTATGTTAAACCATTCCCTATACCACAGATTGTGAAAATTCAAACAATAAGCAATAATCAACTAAAGATGGTAGTGAATTCATTTGGTAGTATTAATGGCAGAGAAAATTACATCAAATCAGTAGAAATAAGCGGTAATGCTAATTATAAAGAACTGCTCGGGCAAGCCTCAAGCAATAAAGATAATTTGATTTACACACAGATATTCGAAATAGCGCCAAACGAAATCAACAGAGAATTTAAATTCAAAATACGAATGCAAGACCAAAAAAAGCAATGGTCGAATTGGATTGAATATCCGTAAGGAAAATTTCTTTAATTCTAAAAAATACAAAAGTTTGATAAAGTAATTTACGATGAAATTAAATTCAAGAACATTGCGGAATTCTTGAAGTCTTGTTCCAATTCAAATGTAAATACTTCCAAATCTAATTCTTTTAATTCGGGAACTTTGCTTGTGAGTATTTGCCAAGGTACTGATTTCTCTAAATCCAAGACTCTCAACCCTTCGTAGAAACCGGCATCCCACATCTCTGCTAATAAATCAGCAAATCTTACAGCAGAAATTAATTCATTATTCTTGGGTGCTAACTCTGGAGTGTGATGATAAGCGATTATATCAGTTAATTCATTTGGCAATTTCCATAGTTTGGCAATTGCTTCACCAACTTGAACGTGAGAAACTTCGAAAATCTTGATTTCAGCATCAATATCTGAATAGTTTTCGTTCTCAATCAAGTTGATAACTTCCATATATTTTGGTGAATCATACTGAAGCATTGCTAATTTACCGATTTCGTGAAGCAAACCGCCGATAAATTCATATTCTTTATAAAATCGTTTTATCTTCATAGAAAAAGATTTGGCTACCATACCAGTACAAGAAGAATGCCACCAGAATCTTTCTATCAATTTAGGCGACAAATTTTTATTTGCAAGCAAGAATTTCGAAAAAATGGAAACACCAAGCACAATGTTGGTTAATCGGTTCAGTCCCAAGTTGATAATTGCTTGATGAACTGTATTAACTTCACTGCGAGTAGCATATAAAGGTGAATTTGCAACTCTAAGCAATTTTAATGTTAAAGAAGCATCGGTTTCAATTACGCGAGAAACATCGCGAATATCAATATTTTCATATTCAAGCAAGTGCAAAACCCTCGCCGCAACGGGTGGTAAAGTTGCAAATTCTTGCGTTTCTAAAAGTCTATCTAAAACTGCCATCAAAATACACAATTATTAAAAAGTAAATTTAAGGAATTTTTTTCAAATAAATGCTATTTTATTTAAGGTTTATATGCACTTTGTAAATATTTTTTTGCAGTTTTATGAGAATCGTTCCATTCAGGTATGTCCAAAACCTGATTATAGCACTTTTTTGCTTCATTTCTATTGTTTAAAGCATCATAACAATTGCCTAATTTCAGTAAAGTATAAATTTGGAAACCCGAAGGTTTTTTATCAATTTTTCGGGAACCTTCTAAACTTTTTTTGAAGTATTTGGCAGACTCCGACCAATTAAGTTGATTCATTAATGCAACACCAATGTAGTAAGTAGCTTCTCGTGCTGTTATTGCATTATATCCAGGAGTTTTTTTTACATAACCGTTTAGTACATCCCTCCAAGTTTTTTCGTAATCTTGAGTCATTCCCAGACGAACTTGGCAACGTCCCAAATATCTTAAGAAATATGTGTTTTGAGGATATTTTGTTGATAATTCTTGAGCAATTTGCAAGGCTTCGTAATTATTATTTTCAAATGTATAGTAAATTTGCAATAGAGATACTTTTGCTTCAACCGATGCGTATCGAGCGTGGCGTGCTGCAGCTCTCAATTGGAACAAACCTAATCTGGCATCGCCATTTGGCAAGAAGTACATTAAAGGTTTGATTATTGGATATTCTTCGGGCAACTTTTGGGACAGATAGTTGTATAAGCCTGTGCCAAGCATTATATCGTGATTAAATGGAGCTAATTGTTGGCATTTTTGCAATATATCATAGGCTTCTTTGCCATCTTGAGCTGATAAAAACCATTCATCACGCATTGTGTAAAAACGAGCTCTATAGCCAATTGCTCCTCCTTTGAAGAAAAGAGCATTGATATCGAAATTGTTAGTATCCAAGATTTTATTAGAAATTTGAATAACTTTATCAATTTTCTTCTTGAAAAGTTCGTCGTTAGAATAGTCTTCTAAATTTATCGAAATTTTCCACCATTCTATCATTGCATCTAAAAAATAACCTGCTGGATGTATTGGATATTTCCTTTGAACATCTTTGAATAATGCTTCTGCTTTTTCAAATTCCAAATTGTAAATATAGTCCGCTCCAGCTAATATCAAACTATCAGCGTCGCGGTACATTATTGCCCATTGTGCCTTGATTGGCATACTTGAACTTATAACAAATAAGAGCGATACAATAGCTAAAGGGAGATAATTTATTTTATTTTTTTGCTTGAGTTTCATTTTTATTTGTTGCTTTTATCAATTTATTCTTTATTCCAAAATAATAAGACGAATTTTTTGACTTTAATGTTTCATATTTACTAACAGCAAATATTAAAACGAGAAGAATTAAAATGCTTGCAATAGTGTTTTCAAATCCATAGAAACCACCGGTAAGAAATTTTGGCAAATCCATTTTTTCGTAATTGAACAAAGAAATATTACTTGCAACCCCGCTTATATTTGAATTTAAGAGAAGTGCTTGCCCGAAATTCCAGAAAAAATGAAAGAAAATCGGATACCACAAATTCATTGTCCGTAAATACATTAATCCAAGCAATATACCAGCAAGAAATGTGTTGGTTGTGCTCAACATCGAAGATGAAGCATTGCCAAGATGAAGAAGCGAAAATGTAACTGCCGAAATCAGAATGGAAATTTTCTCATTAAATTTGAAGTGCAGGGAATTTATCAAAAAACTTCTGAAAAATATCTCTTCTTGAATTGCAATTATCATTAAAATTAATATAGCTAATATTATTGATTTTACCGATGGCTCATTAACAATAATATCACTTTTACCTAACGAATAATAAACTATAGCAATTACTGCAAATGGAATTACTACAAATAACAATGATTTGAGAAAGTGTATTGGTGTACGAGCTGTAAAATTTAAGCCAAGAAATTTTATTACTGAATGTTTGCAAAGAAATTCAATAAGAAAAATTGGTGAAATAAATATTACAAAGTTGAATAAGTATGAGAAAACTTGGGCAAAATCTGATTTTCCATAAAGACTACTTAATTCAATTGGCGAATAAGTTATACCCAAAACTAACAAAAATAGGACTGCAAAGTAAATTGCAATCCTATAAAACCAGTGGCACATAACTGACTGAAAGGTCATACTAATTCAATGAATTACTTGATTGTAATACTAAAATATGCTCTTCAATTTTCATTGCCATAGCATTTTCTACTTGCTCGTGTTCGTCTCCGTGAAGAATCAGATTCATTTGTGGGCAGTAAGAAGCATAGTTATCCAATCCCCATTTGCGGATTAAAATATCGTAATCCATTGGATTAATGCTTGTGCAAATTTTTATGTCTGTTGCTGTGTTTTCCATAATTTTTTCCTTTTTTTTATTTCCAAATAAAATCAAAAATATTTGGGAGCATCATTTTTAATGAAACCAAAATTAATAAAAAAGAGAAAACGAAAATAAGGTGTTTATCGTGCATTTTCTTCTTCAAATTTGCTCCCAAATTTGCAAAAAACATCGAAGAAGGTAGCATAATCAATACACCAAGCCAGAAAATATAACCAATAAAAAATATTTGACTAAAATCGCCACTTCCCGAAAGCAAATAAAACAAAGTACCTACAACCGAAATAATTAGGGTTAGTCCTGAGGAAGTGCCCGTAGCGGGCTTAATTGGCATATAATAATTTGATAAGTAGGGCACCGACACGAAACCACCACCCAAGCCCGTCAAACCTCCGAGAGTACCGATTCCAGTAAATACAATACTGTAAATTAGCGGATGAGTAATTGACTGGAACTCTGCAATTTTTGATTTTTGATTTATCATATTTTCGATAATCATTTTGATAGCAGTAGCTGCCATAACAATTCCAAATATCACGCCCAATATTTTTTCGTCAATAATTTTTGCAACCAGCAAGCCTAAAATTGTTCCGAATAATACAGCGGGCATCGCCTTAATGAAGGCTTCCCTATTAACAAAATTCAGTTTATAATTTGAATAAAAAGATGAAATTGAAACAAAAATCATATTTGCCATCGAAGTTGCCATTGCAATTCTTATTGCTATTCCAAATTCAAATCCAAATGAAGTGAAAATTATTGTCAGAGCTGGCACAATTATTATTCCGCCGCCAATACCGAACATTCCGGCAAATAATCCGGATACAGCACCTAAAATTAGGAAAAGTAATATATTAATAAGGGATAAGTCCATCAGAAAGGAAATA
>DYPF01000056.1 GCA_020720105.1 Chloroherpeton thalassium | reverse complement strand
TTAGAACCTCCCCCTAACCCCCTCAAAGAGAGGGAATAAATGGGATAAATCTCCCCCCTCTCCAGAATGGAGAGGGGCAGGGGGTGAGGAAAGTCAGGAATAAAATTAAAAAATTATTAATTAAAAATTAAAATCAAGATGTTTAGTACAGTAAAAAAAATCCATTTTGTGGGGATTGGTGGAATTGGAATGAGTGGAATTGCAGAAATACTAATAGATCAAGGTTTTTCTGTATCTGGTTCGGATTTATCAACAAATGAAAATACCCAATATTTAGAAAATTTGGGAGCTACAATTTTTTACGGGCACCAAGCTTCAAATATTCAAGATGCCGAAGTTGTTGTTTATTCAAGTGCTGTTAAGGTTGAAGAAAATGCTGAAGTTCAGGAAGCTCTTGCCCGCAGAATACCAATTCTTAAAAGATCTGAAATGTTAGCAGAAGTTTCAAGAATGAAATACACTCTTGCAATTTCTGGTACTCACGGCAAAACAACTACTACTTCGATGGTCGGTCTAATTATGATTGAAGCTGAGCTCGATCCGACTATAATTGTTGGCGGAAGACTCAAAGACTTTGGCGGCACAAATGCCCGCTTGGGTAATGGCGAGTGGATAGTTGTGGAAGCAGACGAATACGACCGATCCTTTTTGCAATTAACACCAACAATTGCCATTGTGAATAATATCGAAGAAGAGCACATGGATATTTACGAAGATATCGATGATTTACATAATACTTTTATCAAATTTGCTAATAAAGTTCCTTTTTATGGCTTTGTGGCTGTTTGCATAGACGAGCCTGGGGTTAAGGAAATAATCACCAATATCAATAAGAAAATTGTAACTTATGGGTTATCTAAAAATGCAGACATCAGAGCCAAAAACATACTCCAAAAAGCTAGAAATAGCGAATTCGACTTGTTTATTAACAATGAATTTGCAGATAAAGTAGTAATAAACGTTCCGGGTTTGCACAATATTAAGAATTCACTTGCTGCAATTACTGTTGCTTTGCAAATTGGTGTTGACATAAAGACAATCGTCAAAGCATTATCACAATTCAGCGGTGTTTATAGAAGGTTTGATATAAAAGGCGAAGTTGATGGTATAATGGTTGTTGATGATTATGCCCATCATCCTTCCGAAATAAAAGCAACTTTAGATGCTGCAAAGAATGGCTGGGATAAACGAATTGTTGCAGTGTTCCAACCTCATACATTTACGCGCACGCAAAAGTTTTACAAAGAATTTGCTCGTTCGTTTGATGATGCAGATTTATTAATCATCACTGATGTTTATCCAGCAAGAGAATTGCCAATCGAAGGTATTAACGGCGAATTAATTGCCAATTATGCTCGTAAATACGGGCATAAAAATGTAGTGTATATTCAGAACTACGAGGATATTTTGGATTACTTGAAGTCTAAAATTAAACCGAATGATATTGTTATTACTATCGGTGCTGGTAGCATTGTGAAAATTGCAGACAAGCTATTTGAACACTTATCAACAAGTAAAAAATAGAAAATTAACAATTTATCGATTTAGCTTAAAAATAAAATTCCCTTTTATTCGACTTAAATTAATTGTAATAAAACTAATCACACTTTATGAATTATTCAAAAATATTCTTTGTTTTTCTACTTATATTTGTAGTAAATTCTGTATCAAACAATGCTTTTTCCCAAGACTTAACCAATATCAACCAATTAATATTGTTGAATGTTGGTGATGAAAAAATCACCTATGAACAATTGGAAAAAGCTTATCAAAAAAATATCACAAAGCAACAAAAGCATTTATATATGCTTCCAGAAGATAGCTTGATGGACTTTATTAATTTGTATGCCAATTTCAGATTGAAAGTGCTGGAAGCTAAACGAATGGGATTAGACAAAGATTCTTCTATTATTGAAGAAAGCAAACAGAATAGGAAAATTTTATCTGAATCATATTTATTCGATAAAAAAGTGTCTGAAGTAGAAATAAATAAAATGTTGGAAAGAAGAAAATATGAATTTAGAATTGGAATAATTTTCACAACATTCAATCAAGCACCTGTTAGAGATACAGCATTAGCTTACGAGAAAATTAATAAAGCAATGAAGGAAATCCAAGAAGGTGCAAGTTTTGAAGATGCAGCCGTAAAATATAATGACGATGAAAATTTAGGAAAGAAAAGTGGCAAAGTTGACCAATGGATTACATCAGGCAAAATTTATCGCGAGATAGAAGAAGCGATTTACTCAACTGAACCAAATAACGTTCACCCAAAGGTGATACTAACTCCTTTTGGATATTTCATTGTGAAGGTTTATGAAAAACAACCAAGGAATTTTGTATTAGGTGCGCATATTTTATATAAATTAGATGGGCAAACAGATTCAATCCATCTTGCTGAAAATGTTGCAAAAAAAGGATTACAAGCAATAAAAAATGGCACTCCATTCGAGGAAGTTGCTAAACAAGAATCAAGCGATAATGTTACTGCTGAAAATGGTGGTTTATTCAAGGAATACTTTTCCCGCTCTACTGGTTTTGAAAAAAGCAAAGGTATGTTGGACATTAAATTTGCAGATGCACTCTTCAATTTAAAAGATGGCGAAGTCTCGGATATTATCCCAACTGATTTTGGCTACCATATCATCAAAAGAATTGCTACAAGACCGCTATACGAGGCTGAAGAAAAAGAAGAGATTAAAAAAATATACAAAAAACAATATTTTGAATCAGATAAAGCAAAATTTTTCGATAATGAGTTAGCTAAATTGAATTTCTCAATAAATACAAAATTAATGGGTCAACTTTTATCAATTCTTGATACAAATGCAAGTAATATCAATAAATCTTGGTCAGATAGTATTCCAAATAATTTTTTGGACAAAGATATATTCTCGATGGATAAGAAGAATTACAAGCTAAAAACTTTTATTGATTTGATGAATACTCAAAGCAATTTACGGGGCTTTGCAATTAACGAAGAAGGAATTATTCGTGCAATTAAAAAGATATTAGAGCCCGATGTTATTGCTTTTGCAACTAAAAATTTAGAGAATGAATTTCCCGATTTTAAACAAACTTTAAATGAGTTCAATGATGGCGTTTTGCTATTCAAAGCAGAAACAATGGAAGTTTGGAACAAAGTAAAGTTTGATTCACTAAGAGCTAAAAAATACTACGAAAAAAATAAAACAAAGTATATTACCGACCCAACTTATGATATTTCTGAAATTTATGTATTGTCAGATTCGTTAGCACAAGAAATTTACAAAGGTGTACTTAAAGGAGAAAACTTCGATACATTAGCTTCTAAACTCACTCAACGTTCTGGTTTTCGCGAAAAGAGTGGATATATGGGAAAAGTTTCAGGTAATACTAATAAATTTGGCAAAATATTAAAAGAAAAGCAAATTACAAGTTCAATAATTGTATCTCCTCAACAAATTGAAAATGGTTTTACAATTATTAAAGTAAATTCTTATGAAGCTCCTCGTCAAAAAACATTCGAGGAAGCAATTCCAGATTTTGCCTCCAAGATGCAAGAGGAATATCAAAAAGAATTATCAGGAAATTGGATTAGCAAACTTAGAACTATTTTCAATGTGAAAGTTGATAAAAATAACTTGAAAAAAGTTATGGAAAAAAATAAGAACTAATAAGAACCTCCCACAACACCGAAGTGTAAAAGCAAAAAAAATCCCCCTCATTGAGGGGGACGAATGGGGAAGGAAATATCAGAACCTCTCCCTAACCCTCTCACCGAGAGGGAATATAAGATAAATCCCCCTCATTGAGGGGGACGAAAGGGGGAGGAAAAAAATTATATGAACTTAAAAAAATAAAAATATGAAAATTAGTAAAATTGCATTTTTGATGCTTCTTGCAATCTCTCTCCAAGCCAATGCTCAATTGAAGAAAGGAGATGTTTTAGATAAAATAGTAGCTATAGTTGGTGAGCAAATGATTACCGAATCCGAAGTTAAAGGTAGAATTGTGTTTATGATGCAACAAGATAAATCTGTTAGATTTGACGATCCCGTTATGTTCAAGCAAGTTTTAGATGGAATCATTGACGAAAAATTGATGATTGAAAAAGCAAAATTGGACTCGATTGTTGTTACTGATGAGGAAATTGAGGAAAGATGGGACGTATTTCTTCAACAAAGTGTAATGCAATTAGGCTCGGAGCAAAGAGTAGAACAAGTTTATGGAATGTCTATTCCCAAGATGAAAAATGATTTCAAAGAAGAAATCAAAAATAAAATTCTTAATCAAAAAATTGTTGAAAAAGAGTTTGCTCAAGTTGAAATTTCTCAAGTTGAATTAGAAGAATTTTACAAAAAATATCAGGATTCACTTCCTACTATGCCCGAATCTTACAGCCTTTACCGCGTTGTAAAGAAAGCAAAAGCCAAAACACAAGACAAAGAAGAAATTTACAAAATGGCTTTGCGAATACGTGATTCCATAATTCAAAGTAGCAATTTTGACAATTTCGCCAAAAAATATTCTCAGGATATTGCCACAAAAGATGATGGGGGCAATCTGGGTTGGATACAGAAAGGCAAATTCTTGCCCGAATTGGAAAAGGCTGGGTTTGCATTATTGCCGGGCGAAATTTCACTTCCGATCGAAACACCTTTGGGGTATCATATTTTAAAGTTGGTAGACAAACGCAAAGATGAAATAAATGTAAGCCATATTTTATTCAAAATTGGGCAAAGTGATGATGATAAAGAGTGGGCAAAAACATTTTTGGATAGCTTGCAAAAAAATATAAAGTCGCTCGATGAATTTAAAGAAGTAGCAAAGCAAGTATCTGATGACGAGGAATCCCGAGGCTTTGGCGGTTCTATGGGTAATGTAACAATGGACGGCTTAACCGCTCAGGCAAAAGAAGCAATCGAGAAAATGGGATTGAATCAAATTACTACTCCAATTACTTTCAATACTGATGTAAATAATTTTTCTTATCAGATAATTTACAAAGAAAAAGTAGTGCCATCACACAAAATTAATCTACAACAAGATTATCAAATTATCCAACAACAAGCAATGCAGTACAAAAAAATGGATTTGTATAATAAATGGATTGCAAAATTGAGAAAAGAATTATATTGGGAAATTATCCAAAATTAGATTATTAATTTCCACTAATAGAAATATAAATTAAATATGTATCTTGGTAAAATGGCTGTTTTGACTTAATCGGAAAATAGCCATTTTTTTTGTACAATTCATTCAAACCTAATGTAATTAGCGACTTGTAAAGATATTTTACCAGCCAATAATCCTTGCCAAATGTCTCTATCATCGGCGTATCAATAAATTCTACCCACTTTTGAGCAGTAATTTCAACTAAATAACTAACTGCAAAATCCGAGAATTCATAATCTTGGAAAACATAAGAAAATCTTTTCTGAACTCCTAAGTTAATTGTATTATTGATATTGAAGTTAAATTGCAAACTATTCATACGTCCGAACTTGATTTTATCGTCAATTTTTTGAATTTGCGAATTTACAATATTATGTCTATCGTAATTTTCAAAATCAATATGAGTCCAAATAAATGAGGCTTGATGGGCAAAATCGATTGAATTATCGCCAAACATTAATCCAATTCCATCAAGTGCTGTTAATCCAAATGTCCAAGTATCATAAGTTTCGCCATTGATAGCAATCGAGGAAGGCTTTAGGTGGGAACTTGAATTTTCTACAAACATTCTTTCACCATAATTAAGTTTGAACGAGCCTAATTCTTTGCTTTCTTTATATCTGATAAATCCATATTCAATACCAAGATTATATCCATCAGAAAACATTTGATTATTCAAAAGCAAATCATTATTTGGCTTGCTAATGCCATACCATAACCCAAGCAAGGATTGATTTTCTAACTTTTCCTCCTTGAATGTATGCAAATAATCAGTTAACATTTTGTCCCATTTAGCACAGATTAAATTAGGTACAAGTAATGTTTGAATGAAAATTATTAAAAGATATTTTTTCATATTTTATCTAAAAATTTTCTAAATATTTTTTTAATGAAATTCCTGTTAATGTATTTTGCTTTGCTAATTGCTCTGGTGTGCCCGCAAACATAAGATTTCCGCCTTTGTCGCCTGCTCCTGGTCCTAAATCAATTACCCAATCTGCATTTTTTATAATTTCCAAATTATGTTCCACGATAACAATTGTATTTCCTTCATTAGATAATTTCTTTATTGAATTAAACAATTTGGAAATATCATCAATATGCAAGCCCGTTGTGGGTTCGTCAAATATGAGCAAGTTGTTGGTTTTTTCTCGTTGTTCCAAATATTCAGCAATTTTTAATCTTTGAGATTCTCCGCCGCTCAATACATTGCTGGGTTGTCCCAGTCGTAAATATCCTAATCCCAAATCTTGTAAAACATCCAATTTTCTCGTTATTTGTGGAATATCCGAAAAGAATTCTAAAGATTGGTCGATAGTCATATTCAGAACATCAACTATTGTTTTACCTTTGTATGTAAAGTGCAATGCCTCATTCTTAAAGCGACTGCCACCGCAAGCCTCGCAAGTTAGTTTAATATTTGCTAAAAATTGCATATCAACAGTAACGAAGCCGTCCCCTTCACAAACTTCGCACCTTCCACCAGCAACATTAAAGGAAAAATATCCAGGTTTTAATCCAAATTGTCGGGCTAATTGAGTATTAGCAAATATATCCCGAATTGCATCGAATGCTTTGGTGTAAGTTCCGGGAGTGGAACGAGAGGAACGTCCTATTGGCGACTGATCAATAATTTCAATTTTGTCAAAGAATTGCATTCCCTCAATTCTTTCAAATTTGGAAACTTTCGTGTTTGGTTCGCCTCGCATTTTCTTCAAACCATTATATAAAACATCAAATACGAGAGTGCTTTTACCCGAACCCGACACACCAGTAATTACTGTAATGCAGTTAATTGGAATTTCTACTAAATCCATTGAGAGATTATTCTCGCGTGGATTGATTATCCTAATAAATTGATCAACTGGCTTTTTCTTGGTATAATTTGTTATTTCCTTACGTTTGTTCAAATAATCTGAAGTTAGTGAATTTCTATTTTCTTTGAGTTCGGAATAAGTACCTTTAAAAACAATTTCGCCACCATTTTCGCCTGCGTGCGGACCCATTTCTACAATATAATCTGCATTTTGGATTACATCTAAATCGTGTTCAACTACAATAACCGTATTTCCGATGTCCCGCATACCCTTAATTATATTAATTAATTTTGAGGTATCGGCAGGATGGAGCCCTATGCTTGGTTCATCTAAAACAAATAAAGTTCCAACCAAAGACGACCCCAATGAAGTTGCCAAATTTATTCTTTGCAATTCGCCGCCCGATAAAGTGTGCGATAATCGCGAAAGAGTAAGATATTCCAAACCAATTTTTACAAGTAAATTTAATCTATGTGCAATTTCTTTTAAAACTTGGTGAACAATTTTATTCTCATATTCTGTTAATTCCAAATTCTGAAAAAAGACATTTACTTGGCTAATAGGCATCTCTAATAATTTTGGCAGGTTCATATTATTGATGTATACTTGACGTGCTGAAGTTCTTAAGCGGGAACCATTGCACGCTTTACAAATTGTATATCCTCGATACCTGCTTGCCAAAATTCTATAGTGCATTTTATGATTATTTTCATCAAAATGCTTTAACACACCATAAAGTCCCTTAAAGTTACCTTTGCCATTCCAGAGTAAATTCAACTCATTATCAGATAATTGCATATATGGCTTATCTAAAGGAAAACTGAATTTTTCTAATTTTTTAACAAATTCCCAAAATAAATTTGACATAGATTCAGTTTTTAAAGGGTAAATTGCACCTTCAGTGATTGATTTTGATTGGTCGGGAATAATCAAGTTTTCGTCCCAGCCAATAGTTCGCCCAAAACCTTGACAATGCTGGCAAGCACCAATAGGGCTGTTAAAACTGAACAAATGTGGAGTTGGTTCTTGATACAAAATATCGCAATCAGAGCATTCATAATTCGAACTGAATTTATAATCAATTGAATTATCAATATCACGAATAACTATTCTACCGCTTCCCATTCCAAAAGCAGTTTCAATAGAATCTGTAATTCGGGAAATTGTATCTTGGTCGTTCTTGTAGATTACTCTATCTGCCAAAATAAATAATTCTTCGTTAAGTAAATTTGTCTCTATATCTTTGCTTTCAAAATCTTCAATTTCATTTGAATTGTGCTTGACAGCTCTGAAAAACCCTAATTCTCTAAGTTTTTGCAATTCATTTTTAAGGCTTTTGGTTTGAGGAGAAATTGGAAACATTATGTATAATTTAGTGTTATCGCTCAAATTCGCAATTTTTTCAAGAGCAGTTTGTGGAGTATCTTTCCTAACAATTTGACCACAGTTATGGCAAATAGTCTTTCCAATTCTGGCAAATAGAATTCTACATAAATCATATATTTCAGTTATTGTGCCAACAGTGGAGCGTGGATTTCTTGGTGGTTGTTTTTGCTCTATAGCTACTGCTGGGGGTAATCCTGTAATTGAATCAACAAGTGGTTTTTCCATTCTTTCTAAAAATTGACGAGTATAAGATGAAAGTGATTCCACAAATCTTCGTTGACCTTCGGCATAGACTGTATCAAAAGCTAATGATGACTTTCCGGAACCACTAACACCAGTTACGACAGTAATTCGATTGCGTGGAAATTCAACATCTACGTTCTTTAGATTGTTCTGATGTGCATTTTTGACAACAATATTATGCGTAATTTTATTATTTGTTATTTTTTTTTGCTTTTTTGTCTTTTTTACTTTATTATTTAAAATTATTTTCATATTTTAACAATTGTATTTTTTGCAATTATAAAAAAGTGTGTTTATTCTTTTTATTTTATGTAAATTAGTAATTATAAAAATAAACAAACAAGAAAATGGAAGAAATTTTTACTCAATTAGAATGGGAAATGCTAAAAGCAACTCCAAAAATTGTAGTTAATTATATCGGCAAGGCAGACGATAAATTAGATAAGAAAGAAATTGAAGCGTTTGGAAAATTCTGTAATGCTAAACGTCAATTCAAATCTGACTTATTCAAAGCAGTTTTGCCCGATAATCCGAACGAGTATTTAAACGAACCTTATGAATCAGCCAAAAATGCCGATATATTCAGAGAATTAGACGCAACGTTGGATTTGAAATTCGATCCAGTTGATGGAAGAATGTTTAAACATCATTTAATGGCTCTTGGAGTGCATATTGCCAATGCTTCGGGCAAGTTGTTCCAGCACACTATTAGCGATGTAGAAGATGAAGCACTTTACAAATTAGGAAGAATGATTGATGTGGATGCCTCTCAATTATTCAGAACAACGCTTGTTGATGATATTTTAAAAAATGTAGAATAAGATTAATTTTTGATAATAAATAAAGGAAAAATATATGAAAATTAGAACAAAACTTCTATTATCATTTGCAGCTATAACAACATTAACTATTGTAATAGCTTGGCAGAGTTTCAATACTATTAATAAATTGGATGAAGAAGTACAAAATCTTGCCCATGATAAGTTCAAAAAAATATTCTGGGCAAACACAATCAAAGATCAAGTGAACGTTGCTGCAATTGCTATATACAATGCAGTTTTGGAAAAAAATCCAGAGGAGCAAAAAAAAGAATTCCAAATTGTGCAATCTGTTCTTGAAAAAGCAAATATTTTAATGGATTCTTTGCAAAGTACTATCATAGAAGGTGATGGCAAACAAATACTAAAAGAGATTGCTGATAAGCGGGAAGGTTATGTTATATTTCGCGATAGAATCATCGAACAGGTCAGGAATAATAATCAACCCGAAGCAATATCAATGCTTTTGGGTGAGTTCAAAACCAAGCAAAAATCTTATTTTGCGGCAGTGGATAAATTGATTTCCAACGAAAATAATTTATTTATTGAAGCCTCCAAAGAAGCAGAAAAACTACACGAATCTAGCATATTTATTTTAGCAATAATTAGTATTATTTCCGTGATTTTAGCGATAGTATTAGCTATTGTACTAACCAATAATATTATGAAATCAGTGAAAATTTCGGCTGACAATGTATCTACTTTATCCGAAGGTAATTTGAATATTTCGAGTGATTCTAAAATTAAAGATGAAACCAAACAAATTATTGACGCAAGCAATGCTTTATCAAGCAATTTGAAGGATATTGTGAGCGAAATAAATAAATTATCTAATAACTTTGTTGATGGGAAGTTAGATTATCGCTCCGACCCAAGTAAGTACAAAGGCGAATTTAAAACAATGGTTGTTGGATTAAATTCTCTTATTGATGCATTAGTTAAACAAATTAAAGTTACATCAGAATATGTAGATAGAATTTCCAAAGGGGATATTCCAGCTAAAATAACAGAAGAATACAAGGGTGATTTCAATGATATTAAGAATAATTTGAATTTATTAATCGATTCTATGAATATAATTATTGATGATATTAACTCGGTTAATAATTATGCAAGCACTGGTAAACTGAAATATCGAATCGATGTTTCCAAGCATAATGGTGATTTCTATAAAATGATTGCTGGAATTAACCAAATGCTTGATGTTTATGGTAGCGTATTCGATTTTGCAGGTAACTTTATGATAGCAGATGCTAATGGAATTATTAATTACTTAAACAAATCTCAAGAAAAATTCTTAAAGCAATATGAAGATGATTATCGCAAACAATTCCAAGATTTCAGTGTTGATAATGTTTTAGGGACAAATATCGATAGATGGCACAAGAATCCTCCTCATAATAGAGGTTTATTGAGCAATTTAACTTCAACTCATGAAGCAAAAATTAATATCGGTGATCAAGTTATGAGACTTGTAGTTAACCCATTCTATAATGAAAATAATATGAAGTTGGGTTATACAGCTCAATGGAATAACTATACTAACGAAGCTACATTAGAAAACCAATTGAAAGAAACAGCTGAATTATTAGGAAATGGAAAATTGAACGAAAGAATGGATCCATCTAAATTTACTGGTGGTTACCAAACTATTGTTACAGGTGTTAATGAAATGTTGGATAATATTATTAGTCCATTAAAGTTTGCAGCTGACTATATTAATAGTATCGCCAAAGGAAACTTACCTGAACTAATAACTGATGAATACAAGGGCGATTTCAATGATTTAAAGAAATCATTAAATAATATAGTAACAATATTGAATAAGTTGATTTCTGATTTGAATTGGAATT
This sequence comes from Chloroherpeton thalassium, assembly GCA_020720105.1. Lineage (GTDB taxonomy): Bacteria > Bacteroidota > Ignavibacteria > Kapaibacteriales > UBA2268 > GWF2-33-9. The sequence continues at coordinate 1,685 of DYPF01000056.1, read as the reverse complement.
CTCAACAAATCGATATTGGCAACTTAGATGCAGAAATAGATACTTTGGGATACCAAGGTGATTACCTGAAGTTAATTGAAGGTATAAATAATATCAACAAATTATTCAAGCAACCAATGAGTGTGATACTTGATGTGGTTCAATCATTATCATCAGGGGATTTAACTCAAGATATGAATGGTGAATTCAAAGGCGAATTCCAAAGATTACAAGAAGGTATGAATGCATCATTAAGTTCACTCAATCAATTGATTGGCTCAGTCAGATCAACAGTTGATGAAGTTGCTAAAGGTGCAATGCAAGTTAGTGATGCAAGTACGGCACTATCGCAAGGCGCTACTGAACAAGCAGCATCTCTCGAGGAAATTACTTCTTCTATGGGCGAAATTGCATCTCAAGTTAAAATTAATGCTGATAATGCACATCAAGCAAGTCTATTAACAAATGAAGCCAAACAATTCTCGGAGCGTGGCAATAGGGAAATGGAACAATTAATTAAGGCAATGAACGAAATCAATACAGCAAGTGATAATATTGGAAAAATCATTAAAGTTATTGATGAAATTGCATTCCAAACTAATTTATTAGCATTAAATGCTGCAGTTGAAGCAGCTCGTGCAGGTCGCCACGGTAAAGGTTTTGCAGTAGTAGCAGAAGAAGTTCGTAATTTAGCTGCAAGAAGTGCAACAGCCGCCAAAGAAACTGCAGAATTGATTGATAATACTAAGAAAGCTGTAGATAATGGTATTTTGATAGTATCCCGCACAAGTGATGCATTAGAAGAAATTAAGAATGGTTCGATAAAGTCAGCTGATATTGTTGCAGAAATTGCAACATCATCTAATGAACAAGCACAAGCAGTTGCACAAATTAATGAAGGTTTATCACAAATCGATAAAGTAACACAGACAAATACAGCAAGTGCCGAAGAAAGTGCAGCAGCCTCAGAAGAGTTATCAGGACAATCTGGATTGCTAAAAGAAATGATAGCCAAATTTAAGTTGAAAGGTGTTCAAAGTCAAAGTTATGATTATAATGATAATTACTCAGGAATGGAACATAGAGCAATATCAAGTAGAAGAGGTGGTAAGATTTTACCACAATCCACACAGAGAATGATCGAAGATGATTATGACTTTAATTCTGGAAGTAATAATCTTAGAGCATCAGATGTAATTAAATTAGACGATGATGATTTCGGTAAATATTAATTAAATATAAGCCAAAAAAAATGTCCAACATTCTATATAAAATGTTGGACATTTTTTTTGCCTACTAATTATTCTACAATTTCACTGTTAATCTTATAATCAAATCGCTCCGAACATTCATAAGAGGGAAATAAGCGGGGTCTTGAGATTGTCCCTGATACTTAGAATATTCAGTAACGATATAAAAAGCTGGGTTTGATTTCAATATATCCGAAATTTTCTTTGCCTCCAATTCATCCATCAACATAATATTCTTAGGTGTTCTGTAATAATCAGTAACTTTAACATTTTTCTTGTCAGCAATTACAAATTCAGGATAATCAGGATTAATTTCGAAATCATTTGTGTCTTGAGATTCAATTAGGAATGGGGATTTTGGCTTCAGGAAAATTATTATATATTTAACATAATCAAAAATCATTTCGTCAGTTGCTGGATTGAACGGCAACTTTGTTTCGGGATGCTCTAATGAAT
>DYPF01000333.1 GCA_020720105.1 Chloroherpeton thalassium | reverse complement strand
CACTTCCTCCTGTTAATAAAACACAAGTAAAATCATTTCCTGTTGAAATATCTTCTACTGTTGCAATTCCGTTTCCGCTGTCAACAGGTATTCTGTTTTCTAACATTGAAGTGTTATTTCCGAATTGACCTTTAAGATTTTCACCCCAACATTTTATTGTTTTATTATTTAATAAAGCACAAACATAATCTTTCCCTGCTGATATTTTTTTTACATCGGATAAACCGTTTACAGGAATTGCATAACTGCTGTCAAATTGAGTACCATCACCTAATTGACCGTAATTATTATGCCCCCAACATTTAACAGTATTATTAGTACTTACTACTGCACAACTAAACTCATTTCCCGATACAATTTGTTTAACATTAATTAAATTGGTGTTATTATCATTTTTTACTTTTTCAAAAGAATTTGAATACCTTGGATTATTATCAAGAGCAACTCCGTTTCCTATTTGTCCGTAATCATTATTCCCCATACATTCAACAGTTTCATCATAAAGTAAAGCACACATATGATTTGAGCCAATTGAAAGCTCTTTATATTTTCTTTTACAAATATTGTTTTCTTTAACAAAAGGACATTCACATTCTTCTGTTGTTTCATTTCTTAATTCATTCTCAGGACACATAGGAAAACATTGTTCATTTAATAATTGATAACCATTCATACATTCACAATCATCATTTGTTTGATTTGGTTGGAAATGAAGTTCTGCATTACAATCACGAACACAACTTTCACCTATATCTAAAGTAATTCCATCAGAAGGAATATAATTTTCTATACAAGTGCAAATTTGATTTGCTTCATCTGAATAAACACCTTTATCATCAATATTTGTGCAAATTAAATAACAAAATAAACTTTCATCTTTTTTTCCGTATGGTGACTTACAAATACAATCTTTTCTATCATTTACTATTATGCATTCCCCTCTTTCACTTCCACCGCATTCAGTATCATCTTCGGAACAATTTGGAATACAATATTCACCTGAATCCAACACACTATTATCTCCTGATGGAGTATAACCATCATCACAAGTACATTCTTCTCTGTCTTCTATTTGTTGACTGTTTGTCCAAAAACTTTCACAATCATAAACACATTTTTCACCATTTTCTAAAATTTCATCTTTATCTTCATCTATGAAATTTGAGTTACAAACACACTGTTCTTGACTTAAATGACTGTTTATCCATATATTTTCACAATCATAAACACATTTTTCATCTTCTTCTAAAATTCTGTTTTTATTTTCATCTATGAAATTTGAGTCACAAACACACTGTTCTTCATGTAAATGACTGTTTATCCATATATTTTCGCAATCTAAAACACATGTTAAGGAATCTTCAACTCCTTCACTATTTTTTTTATGTATATAACCATCATCACAATCACAAGTTTTCATTCCGTTAACATAAATACAATTTCCTTTACTATCACACTCATTATAATTACAAACAGCATTACATGTTCCATCACCATCAACATCTTGTTTTCCGCTTTTACATTCGCATAAATTATTATTACATTCAAAGTCATCTTCTGCCGGGCAATCAGAAGCATTACTACATTGTTTTATGCAAACAGAACCTGTATATTCATTACTTCCCATTGTATAACCATCCTTACAAACGCATTCATTTTTATTTTGTTCTATTATACAAAATCCATTTGGTTGGCAATCACTATCACATTTTTTAAAACACTGATTATTATAACTGATATATTCAGTATCACAATCCAAACAACGTTCTCCTGTATAACCTTCTTCATCACAAATACACTCTGTCTTTTCATCATTTAAATGTCCATATTCCCCGCAATCAGGAACACACTCTTTCCCTTCTGCAATATATCCGGCTTCTGTATTACAATCAGAACAATCATCACCTTTATAGTTTTTTTTACATTTACACATCAAAGGATTTTCTTTATCTTCTTCCTCTCTATCACTACAATCAGTACTACATGTATTCAAAACATTTGAATATATTTCTTCAGGTTTACAAGGTACATAACATTTTGAGTTATTATCATTATTACAACACCAAGTTTGCTTATACCCATATCGATAAGAACAAGAATATCCTGCTCCGCATTCATTACATTCATAACAAATGTGTGTTTGTGTATTACAAGTATATGTATTAGGACAATCTCCGTCATCTTTGCAATTTATTTTTTTTACATCAAAATCACTGC
>DYPF01000055.1 GCA_020720105.1 Chloroherpeton thalassium | reverse complement strand
GGCTCCCTATTTAGGTTACAATGATAACGTGGAGTTGCGCGATCATCTTGTGCATATTAATGTAACGTTTGCGGCTGAAATAATAAATATACAACAAGTAATTAATGAATCCATGAATTCGATACTTTTAAATGTTGCAAATATTTGTGGAGTTAAGAATATAGATTCTCATATTACTCTAACATTACGACCTCCAATTATTTTACTTCTTCAAATGATTGAAACTATAATGGGTTCAATTTCTAACATTCAACAAAATTTACAATCAACAAATGTTAGTTTTAATCCATTTTATCTTATTAAGAAATTTATTCCAACAATTGATTGGGATGAATTTTCAGATGAAGCTGTTGAATATGAGTTGTTTCTTAAAGCCAAAGGGAAACAGCAAGACGGAGGAATGTAATATGTTTTTAACTGATTTTTTATTAACTGAAGGTGGAATGCATAGTGTGCCGCCTAATCAAAATGTTGGAATGCAGCAACAGCAACAACAGCATTCTCAGCAACAACAATCACTACCACCACAACAGATGAATTCCGATGATATGGGTTCATTATCTACTGTTGAGTTTGAAGATGTTAAAAAATACATACTATATCAAACTTTAAAAGGTGTTTACTCGGATGTTAAAGAATTACAATTGAGTAACACAAATATTCAACTTGATTCATTATTAGAATTTAATCGGCTTTTAATTAAGTTTTTTTCAGCATTCAAATATCCAGAATTAATTAGAATGATTGACAATATGATCGATGGATACGAAGCTATTCTTAAACTTAAATTACCAAAACGAATTCCACATGAATTTCCAAAACCACTTTCTGATACTGATTTCGATGAAGATATTCCAGATGAACAAGAATAATTTTTTACTGGGCAACTAAAAGGTATTATCAAATGAAAAGAAAAACGTCAACGTTGGCAGTTGTATTTGATTCTTTCGATGTTGTTCCCAATAACCAGATAGAAATATTAGAGAATACTCAGACACCAACTGGTGTACCTAAGTTAATTGCAAAGGTTCGTCTCCAAACATTAGAGGAAACGAATCAAAATAAACGGTATTACTCAAAAGCTATTGGGGACGAAATTGTAGAATCATTACGACCTAAAGCAATAAGTAGATCATTGTTTCAAGAAATAGATCACCCATCTCCAAGTGGTGACGATGCAACAATAAAACGTAGGGCAATAACCGTAAGTTTACAAAATTGCGGATCATTAATTCGTGATATATATCGTGAAGGTAATGAAATTATTGGAGAAATTGAAACATTAAGTGGATTTCTTGGACCTGATCTTTATAATACAATAATGTATGATAAAGCAGATGTTGGATTTTCATTAAGAATGTTTGGTAAAGTTGAGATGAATGAATCAACAGGATTAGCAACAGTTTCAAAACCTATCCGAGCAATAACATATGATAGTGTAACTAATCCTTCCCATAAAACCGCAAAGATATTACAATTCTTACCAGAAAATATGGGAGATTTCATTGGTAGTAATGAACAACATATGAATTTACTTAATGAGTCAGCTATAAATATTGATGATTTAAATATTGTAGATCCGTATGAAAGTGTATATGATTACCTTGACAGAATGGTACAAGAGGCATTTTCGCAAATTGGACCAATTAGATTTAAATTTTAATCAGAATTAATTTTGGAGGATTTTAAATGCAGAACAATAGTGATCTTATTTTTGAAAATTACGAAGGATTTCTTCGGGAGAATAAAGATGATTTGGCAACACCATCTGGTGCAATTGAGTTACTTTCTTCTGATGGTTCATTTCAATCATATATTTCAGCATTGACAGAAGGTCTGGAGCCATATCAGAAACATGCTGTTATGGCTGTTTGTGAACGCGAGCGTGAGTACTTACTTCAAGAAAGCGCTAACATCGGGCCAAGTGCCTCGGTAATAGGCTATGCCGTGACCTATTTCCCAATCTTAACTGATATTTATGCAGATCCAGTACTCTCTCGGATTGCTACAACATATCCAACAAATAAAAGCATTATTTCTGTACCTAAGGTTCAGTTAACTGCATCTGTAAAAAATACCGATGGAACCATATCAAAATACCCAATGCCACGTGCACAATATTTAATTCGTGCTAAAGCAGAACAAATTGATTTGCTCACTAATACTAGCAATAATCTGTTTGAAGCTTCTGCTGGTTTTGCTTCTGGTGAAGTAAATGCTGATAAAACCCGTATCAATAAACGATATTTCATGCTTACTGAGATGGAAGTATTTGGTGATGGTACCGTTGATACAACCACAAAGGTATCTCTTAATATTCGTCCTGACGCACGTGGTCAACTTCATAAAGAATTCCAATTTACCGATTCTGAAGGTCGTAATGGTAGCGGTACATTAATCGGTCATATTGACTGGGATTCTGGTGTTATTCAATATTCTGTAACATTTGCTACTACTGCCGGGGTTGTATTTTCAGCAAATTATGTAACCTGTAAATGTGTTTATTCACCAAAGACTGGTGATGTTGGTCGTGTAAAAGTCTCAATTAAAATTACCGGTTGGGACGTGTCGATCGATACAAGAGAGGATTTTGAGATCGAGTTACAGACTGAGACAATTCAAGATTATAGTGATATTTACAATATCGATCAAAATTTAGGTCGCATTCAATAGTAATATTGAATTGAAAACTCTGTGAATTGCTGGAACATCCTTAGAGCATATTCAACTACAACGTAATCAGTAATGATAACCGTGAATGTTTAAAAATGAATATGATTGGACAATCAGCAGCCAAGCTTCTTATTAAAGAAGAAGGTTCAACGACTATCCCGGAAGGGAGTAGGATTCAAGTGAGTCCGAAGTGCAGAGCAACTTATTAAACTTATTGGAAAAACATATAAAAATTTATAAGTTGATGATATAGTCTGATCTTATAAGAAATTATAAGTCATGGAATTAAGACAGATTCCATGAATGAAGTTTAACAAACTTTATTAACATATATGCTTGTACGTACAATGTCTGAGGCTATCAAAACACAAATTTTGTTGAATAAAGATTTTGACTTGTCTTATTTCCTCGAAGCAAATGAGTCTGAAATTGCTTATTGGGGAGCAAAACAAGATATCAATTTATCTTTATTTATGGATACTGAAGGTATCTTATCTCCACATGCAGTACCAGATATATTCCGAGCAATTTCTCCTCGTATTGCTATGAATAATCGTATTATTCATCGTAATTTCCGTGCGACTCCACAGTTCTTAGTAACTGGTCTTCGTACTGGTGCAATGCTTGAATCTATGCAAACTTGGGTTTCTAATGTTTCATCAATGACTCAAGGTGCAGTTAGTTATGCATCTGCTGCTAGCGATGCTGGTAACTTTATGAAACAAACTGTATTAACATCTCCAGCAATTAGTGATAATAAAATATATCAAGTTTACAAAGCTCCAGGAGATAATTTATCTCGTGCAGCTATTATTGACTTCGTATATAAACCATTATATATTGTTGAGGAAATCACAAATAGCGTTAAACGCACATTTGTTAAGAGTCGTACCGCTATTGAAGTCTGTGCACCACATGCAATTGGTGTTGTAAATGTATCTGGTCTTGATACATTTCTTGGTGTAGCACCACAGTTACCATAACCTAACTGGTATTTCAATGAAAGGAGACCCTATCATATTCTGATGGGGTCTCCTTTTTTAAGAAATTTATATTGGCAGATAATGTAAATTCGAAATCTGAAGGAGAATTCAGTAATGCAACTTGAACATGTTAATGTTTTTAAAAATTTAGAAAGTTTAACCAAAATTCGTCAACGAGAAGTATTTTGTCCAATTGCAAAAGTAACAGCGTTAAATACACCGTTGATCGCAGCTGATGATTTAATGTTAAAAACAACAATGTCATCTGTTGCTATTTATGACAAAGAATTATCAAAAATTATTTATAATCATACCGAGTTTCCAGAAATCGAAACTAATGGTACCCGAATAGCGTTTGAACAATTTATTGAGAATATATCATATTTAGATCGTCAAGTACTATTGTGGGGAATTTTCGATGCAACATATGGAACACTAGGTAAACGTGAAATAAGTTGTCCTTTTTGTGCAAATAAATTTGAAGATGATATTAAATCTGAAGAATTATTACAACCAGATTCATTAACAGCTTGGGATTTAGACCAATCATTTGTTGAATATACATTTATGATTGATGAAATTGTTGATATTCCAAATGTATATAAATTGCAATTTATAGCTCAATTGCCATCAATTAAAAAACATTTAGATGTTTTAACATTATTGACAACCGATCAGATTCAAAATAACTTTGACAATTTTGGATCTTTATTTTCAAAAGTTGAAGAATTGTCAACCGTTATTTCATCTATTAAAGTATTCAAAACAATAGATGATGAAAGACCAGATACATTTGATAAATTAAAAGATATTTATTTTGTAATTAGAAAATTTTTATTGTTATCAATCACATCATCTGTTTTGCAAAAATTTAATAACCATTTTGCAAAATTTATTCCATCATTTAAAAAGCCGTATACATGTGGAGAGTGTGGAAAAGACTTTGATTTCCGAGTAGATATGGAAATCAATCTTTTCCGTAGGTTTCTTGAAACCGAGTGATGAAGATCACAAGCAGTCCTTTGATTTTTATATTGATACAATAATACAATACCAAAAATTATTTAATTATTCTGGCGATATTCAATCTATTCTAAGTTTACCATACCCATTATTAGAAAATTTAATGATTTCAAAATTAAAAGAAAAACAAACTGAAATGAAACGACTTGAAGATATGAAAAATAATGGTAGTAATAAACGTGGAATGTAATTATGATTTCAGAAATAGATTTAAGAACATTACCAAAAGATGTATTATCTAAACTGCCATTAAGTTTACGAATATCAAAACACATTCATGTATTTAATGAATTACCCATTGAAATACAATATTTACTTAATTCATATATTGAAAACAAATATCATGATCTCAACTATGTTGATGTTTATGATTTCAAACCTGATATTTCTGTATATAATGACGCAGAACCATTAATAACTAATCGCAAAACTGTTATTGAATATTTAATGAACTATCTTAATACTGTTATTGGTAGTTATCCATTTGATGTTAATATTGGAAATAGTTTAAAACTACATTTGCAAACTAAAGATACATCTTTAAGGCAAACATTACTATCAAATGAATTATATAATATTATTCAAAGTATGTCTAACAATTATAATATTAAAATCGATATTGTATCAAGTTCTGTTAAATTAATTAAATATGATGATCGAACAGAAGCAGTATTAGATGTAACTTTGAAAATCGATGATAAAAAAATACTTATTACAGTACAATAACATTTTTAGACAGGAGGGTTAACAATGAAATATCGGGTACCTGTGTTAGAGACATTTGGTTGGCAAGAACCGGTTAAAAGTTCGACAATCAATATGGCTCCAGTATCTCCAGTAAAAGGCGATCGGTATATTGTACCAGTAGATGTTGTCCCAGGTAATAGTTGGGATGGTCATGCTAAATCTATCGCTTGGTATACTGGAACAGAATGGTCATTTGATGTTCCATCAAAAGGTTGGTCAGCATTTGTTGAATCCCAACTATTAGCATTTACATATAATGGAACAGAATGGGGTGTTGCAGAAGCTGGTGCAGTTGTAACAACTGAAATATTTGTTGATAAGAATCGAATTGATACATATCCTCAAAATGGATCTCGATCATTGCCGTTCAAAACAATAAACTCAGCAATTGCTGCAATTGTAAATGCTGGTGATAACACATTAGATAAAGCATATTCTATGTATGTTATGCCAGGGTTATATACTGAAAATGTTACATTTGATAGCACTAACTTAGTTAATTTAACATTTAAAGGTAGTGCTTCTAATTCAGTAATATTAAGACCAACTACTGGTAATGCTTTACAATCAACATCAAATAATGACGGATTATTAAATTTAGTATTTGAAGATGTCACAATCGATGCTCCAATTGTATTTCATGGATCTTCAAATGCGACATCATTTGGTTCATTTTTAGCATTTGATGATGTTAAATTAACACCAAATGCGGTTATGGATATTGAAAATTCGCTTTCCGTCCATATACTTGGTGAAACAGAAATATTATCTCAATTAACATTATCTAATGTTGGATTAATATCATTAAGTAATGATTATGGAATGGCATCTGGACAAGCATTAACTGTTAAAAATCTTCCAGCAGCAAATTTACCAATTGGTATCACTAAAACAACTGTATATCTTATGGATAATAAAGTTGAACGGGATATAACTTGGGATTTAACTGGTGGTGGATTAGCTGACGTATATTTAATTTCTAGTGTACTTGGTTCTGGTGAAAATAATAATGTTATAATTCCAGAAAATGTTTCATATGTTGCTATTAATAGTACATTACTTGGTAATTATACATATAATGGTTCATTAAAACTTCGTGGATCTTTTGTTACAGGTGTGTTAGATCCAAATAGTACCGGTGAACTTTCAATGAAAGTTCAATCCGCCGATATGTTATCTCTTGGGTTACCTCCAGATGGAGCATTATCTGACGGATTAGTAGATCTTAATGATGAGTCAACAGTTGTTTATGCAATAGATGAATTTAATGAAATTTTAAAAGATTTAGCTCCACCACAATCAGATGCATTAACTGGTGTTGTATTATCTAATAATAGAACATTATATACTGGTCGTGTTCCTGCTGGTGCTGCAACATCTTGGATGACTCCTGAAGTTTTGGTTCCAGGAGCACAATTAACTAATGTTATAACAAATAATGGGTTAACATTATCTATTGGTCTTGGTGCGCCAGATTCATTTGTTGCTCCTGGTACACCACCTGTTGTTGCATTAACAACTAACTCTGGTCGTGCAAGAAAAGGCGATGAAGGCATATTGATTGCAAAACACCAAATTGGAACAGATTTATTTAGTTCAGTTGCCTCATTAGATATTAAAACGAACTTTAAGGAGAATCCTCCTGGATCATCTCCTCCAAGACCACATGTTCAAGATTTATCAACATGGGATGCACAAGGTTCTGGTGATGCATGTACAAATGCAACAGTTTCGTTTACTAATGGTAAAGGTACATTACAAATAACAGATGTTCGATGGTTTAATGATTTTAATAAATGGCAGAAATTCAATGCCCAATTAAATATTGTAAGTTTAGACCCAGGATTTAATAAATTTAGTATTCTTCATGATTTAGCACAAGATGAAGAATCAGCTGAAACTAAAATTTATTATGCTGATAATGCTGTTGCTATGACATTTAATGTGTCACCAACAATTGTTCAAAATACTATACTGTCATCTCGGTATGTTTCTGGTATTCGATATTATAGTACTGGTGATACATTTGATATTAATTATTCAGGAAGTAATGTTTTCAATAGTATATATCATTCATCACAGTGTTCTATGTTCCGTTTTGAAGGACAAAATTCAGACCAAGGGCGACAACCATCAACACCACCAAGTATAAATGATAATTATTTAATAACTGAAACAATTGCTATTAACCGTCCTGATTATTATGATTCAGATACAAGATTAACAGCTAATTTCTATCATCCATATAAAAGTGCAATTAATCAAACAACAGCAAGTGAAAATCGTTTAGTTAATACATATTCATCAACTAGATCTACTGATTTGCAAGATTATTTTACAGATGAAAACCATCGTTTACCTATTGGTGATTATGATACAGTTCCAAGCATGACAGGAAACTGGGATTCAACCCAATTAGTAGCAGCGGGTAACGCTATCGTTGGTGGAAATTCAGTTCCTGGTGTGCGATCTGGAAATACTGATTATAGTGTTGGATATTTACCAGCAGGTAACCCTAATTATTCTGGTCGTTCTGGTAATGAAGTATATATTCGAGCATTTAAATCAGCATCATCTAGAAGTGGATTTCAATTAAAATTAGCTGGGTTAACATCTGCAAGTGTTGGTATTGTTGGATCTGGTAATGTTAATGTTGAAATTAAACTTCCTGGTCAAACAGGTTGGTTAGATGCTGGTAAAGCTTTCAATTCGGCACAATTTACAGGAGTTACCGGTGATGGTTGTCAAACATCAGTTTCTAGTGATACTTGGACAATTACATTTGGTACATTTAGTACAGCTAACTGTAATGGGACTATTGTAGTTCGTATTACTTTTAGAAATACAACTGGTGCCATCACTGGTATCCAAGCTATCAACTATTAATATTGGAGGCTTAACATGGCTGATAAGTTAGATCTTGTTTTTAAGAAAGTCGTTAATCGCCAGTATACAAACGCTGCTAAAAACTGGTATGAAGAAAATCCTGGTGTTTCATTTAAATTAAAAGGGTCTGATGTATGGATAGATAATATCCCAGAAATACCACCAACATCAGATTCTGCAGTTGTAAAAGGATACCGGTTAGTCAATAAATTATTATTAACTAAAGATATAACTGTTAATAATAATCAGTGTTGGTATGCACAATCTGCAGGTCATAGAATTACTGGATTTATTTCACCACGATTTGGTCAAGGATATACGGCACGATTATTTTTAGCGGGTGGTTCTGAAATAGCAACCACCCATGCATGTGGTTGGTTTTTCGATTATGAATCTGGTAATTTAACATTTGATGCAACACCTCCAGTATCTGCTGGTGGTTATGAAGTTGCTGTTTATCAATATATTGGTTCTACTGTTGATGTTTTAGCTGAAGCATTAGAAGGATCAGCTTGGCAAGATCCAGTATTAAGTATTGTTAATGAACCCACAGGAACCGAAGTTGGTGGAGAGCGGTATTTAATTTCACAAACACCAACTGCTGCATCATTATTTGATGGACATGCTGAAGCTATTGCTGAATTCGATGGAGTTAATTGGAAGTTTTCACCATCATCAAATGGTAAAATAACATATGTTATATCATTAGACCGTTTATACGTTTATGATAATAATGGTGGTTGGGCTTGGTCTGGTATTGATTCTGCAGATTTGGATTATGATAATTCTGGATCTGATTTAAATTCAATTTCAGTTAAAGATGCATTAGATGAATTAGATGCATTGATCAAAAATCATTCATTAACCTTCTATGTTGATTCTAATAACACTTCATCCTATGTTCAAACTGGTTCTATTAATAAACCGTTCAAAACATTAGCAAATGCAATTTCTGTAGTTCCTTCTGGATCATCGTTACAATTATCTCCTGGTATATATAACGGTTCTGGATTAAATTCATCTGATAACATTTCTATTCTTGGATCATCTGTTAGTAATACATTTTTGCAAAATGATATGACTATTGGATTTGATACTACATCTAATTTAACTCTTGAGAATATTTATTTTAATAATTCAAATACTGTAGTTATTAATAATCAATGTATACTCAAAAATGTAAAATGTAATGGTAGATTAATTTTAAATAGCAATTGTTCTGGATATAATGTTGATGTTAAATCTGCATCTCCTGGTGATGCATTAGTTATTAATGGTGGTGATGTCACTATTGACATTATAACTGTATCTCATGTTGCGGATCATTTATCATTAAAACATGTTTCTGGAAATCTTACTCTTACAACTGCTAGAATTTCTGGAAATCGAAATGGTGCAGTGGCAGTATCTGAATCTGGAATAATTAATACAAACTTTACATCTATTATTAATAATGGAACTGGTAAAGCATTAATTATTAATAATTCAGCGTCTCAAAATTCACCTAACCAATTAATTGATACAAATCACAAAGGTGGTATTGACACGAATGCTGCATACACAATCGTTGAAGGCGTTACTGGTGGAAATCCAACAAGTACATTACCTAATGATTCTAATTTAATTTATCGTGGTGGAACTCAATTACGAAACGATTCAACTATAATTAAAACGGAATCTGGTGGAGTATTAATTGGTAAAACTATCAATGATAGCATAGATAGAGTTGCACAAGTTGTTCAATTTGATTCAACACATGGATTCATAGTAGTTGATCCATGTATCGATAATATTAATTAATAATTTAAATTTTAGAGGATATAAATATGTCAACATTTCGCGTCCCGGTACTCGAATCGTTTGCGTGGCAGGAACCAATTTTAGGAATTGTTAATTCTCCAGTTGTTACTACAAAAGGTTCTCGTTATATTGTTGGATCTAGTCCATCTGGTGCATTTGCAACATTTGCACCAAATTCTATTGCATGGATGGATGATGTTTGGAAAACAGATACTCCAGCCACAGGATGGACTGTATATAATTCTGCAGATGTGGCGAAGTATGTTTTCGATGGATCACAATGGACTAGTGCATCTGTAATGGATGGATTAACACTCACTGGTGATATTGATTCTGATGCAGATGATATCGATTGGAATTTGCATGATAACGTATTAGAAGCATTGACTTTTGTAACAGCAACAGATGTTAAAATGCTTAATTTTAACACTACTAATAGTGCAGAAGCAGTTGAAATTAATTCAATATTAAAAATATCTAACGATATTAATTTATCTGCTGGTGCAGTTGATGTTGAGTTAGCACAAGCTGCTAATGCTATATCATTTAATAGTGATACTACATCTGTTCTTACTATTGATTCTATTAATGATACTCTTATTGCAGGTCGTGATGTCGTTATTAAGGGTAATTTATTAGTACAAGGTGCAACAACAACCATTGAAACGACTCAAATGGTTATTGAAGATCCAACAATCACACTTAATAAGGGTGGCTCTGCAGTTACTGCTAATGGGGCTGGTATTGAATTTGAATCAAATGGTAGTATTACTGGTTTTATTAAAACATCAACTGACGGCTTCGTCCTTGAGAGTACAGAAAATAACTTTCTTTTAACATTAGATATTAATGCTACGTCTACCCTTTTGATGGGTGGAAATTTAAATGTTGAAAGTGCATCCATAATTAATCAAGATCTTACAACAGATTCAACAAGTGTTGAATTTGCTGGTCTTAAATTAACTGGAAATATTGATCTTGCAACAGCAGATCGTATAGTATCATTATATGATAATTCTGCTACAGCATTATCATTTAATACAGTTGGAAAAAATGGTTTATTAACACTTAATACAACAGATGGATTTGAAGGTATTTCAACATCTGGTACATTAACTGTTGCTGGTTCAACCATATTAAATGGTGATATTAATTTAACATCTGGTGCTCGTGATGTTGATTTAATTAATAATAATTCTGAAGCATTATCTTTCGATTCAACTGGATTAAGTGGTATTCTTTCTATTAGTACAACTACTGGTTCTGAAAAAGTTTCATTTGGAAAAGATATTGCTGTTCTTGGTG
The DNA here is from genome assembly GCA_020720105.1 of Chloroherpeton thalassium. GTDB lineage: Bacteria > Bacteroidota > Ignavibacteria > Kapaibacteriales > UBA2268 > GWF2-33-9. Next base: position 1,731 of record DYPF01000055.1, on the reverse strand, counting down.
CCGCTAGTTTTGCAACAACTGCAATTTTTGCAGATGTTGATGCTACTGGTGCTGATACCATCGTTGATGCTGGTGGTGCTGGTACTAATGTTGCGCAGATGGAACGATCATATGATTCCCGGGCACAATATGATACAGCATTACGAGTAATGCGTTTTGTTAATCCAGATATTTATGTTGACTAAATAATATTAAATACGGTGGAGATTAATATCTCCACCGTATTTAGTTCATTGGGAGATCTGTAATGTCAAATGTGAATCTAAATGATTTAAAAATTCGAGTACTACAATTGAAAAGTGTTGGTTATGATAAATTAATAATTCAAAATGAATTACAAGAAAAATTAAATAAAGTTCAACAGGAATTGGTATTGATTTCACAAGAAATTATAGCAGTTATTAAAATGATTGAATCTAGCCAATCAGAACAATCTATAATACCTCCAGAATCAGACCCTGTTGATCCAAAATTAGTTGTGCCTATTGGTAATAAATTACCACCAGCACCAATGATATCGGTATCAAAAAATCCTCCAACTGAACAAAAAATTAATAATACTCACAATATTGGTAGGAGAGCTTAATGGCTAATTATATTGTACCTGTTTTATCTGAATATGAATGGCAGAAAGGAGTTATCAATGCATTAAATGATCCTCCAATTAGCCCTTCTAATGGAGACAGATATATAATCGCTTCTTCTCCTACAGGTGTTTGGATAGGACATGCCAATGAAATTGCAACTTATGATAATAATATTTGGACATATTTACATCCATTTCAAGGAATGATTATATATGTTCAATTTATTAACAGATTATTACAATTTACAACAATATGGGAAGCATTATCTGCGATAGGTAAAGAGCAAGTTAATCCAATTGCATCTGGATTGACTCTTACACCGTCTCAATTTGGAGAAACTATTGCTATAAACAGTGTAAATATTGAGACGATTTACTTACCATCTGTTAATGCTTTACATATTGGTGCATGGTATAGATTTGTAAAACTTGGATCTGGTACAGTTATAATTGAAGCTGCAGATTTAGATACAATTGCTGATTCCGGAGCTGGTGATACAATATATAATAATACACCTGGTGAAACATATGCTACGTTAACACTATTATTAGTCTCAGAAAGTAAATGGGTAATTACTGAAGGTCATGGAACTTGGACAACAACAGATTAATGGGGGTAATTAATAATGGATAAATCGACCCTAACATTTGGTGTTACTGGAAATACTGGTGGTTCAGGTGGTTCAGGTAGAATTGGAGAACCATTTAGAGTAAATCAATATTTTGAATCAATATCAAATGCAGATATAACATATATTGAACAAAATGTTATGTCAACACCTGATAATCTACATGTTGTCACAATTTTTATTGACGATAGATCTAATAAAGCCGAACCATCTAGTTTAAACACTAATTTAGATAGACATGCTATTGCATGGAATGGTACACTTTGGATAGATTGGGGTGTTTCTATTGGTGAAACTGGTGGATCAGGTGGTACAGGTGGTACGGGACATAGAGGCGAAAATTTTAGATTAGATAATTATTATTCAATTTTTAATGAATCTTCAATATCTTGGATTGAAATAAATTCAAATGCAACAACTGAAGATATATATACCGTAACTTGTTTTACTGATTCACGTATAGATAAAAATATTCCAGTTGGTATTTCTGGTGATATGTCTCGACGAATTATGATG
>DYPF01000332.1 GCA_020720105.1 Chloroherpeton thalassium | reverse complement strand
TATAAACGGTTTTTCCGGTTATGTCGTATATTTTTACGTTTTCGATGATTTCTTTGGATATAACAAATATTTCGTTTGATACTGAAAATATTTTTATTGTATTTTCTGTTATTATTTCTTTATTGGAAATCATTGTTCCGCTAAAATGTAGTTCAAAATAATACTCTCCACCATAATAATCAAAGGTATATACTGGATTTACTGCAAAATCATTGGTTATATTCAATACATAATCTTTTAAATAAACTTTTGATGTTCCTAATAATAAGTCGTTTTCTAAGTTTATTGAGTAGGTTCCGGTATTTGATGCTTCAAAAACCATTGGTATTACATCGGTTTCGGTTGCTAATGGAAAACCTTGAATTGCAAGGGATTGTGCGTCATTTGATATTGAATAAAACTTTATATATTCTGAATCTAAATTTGGTAGTTTTAATACGTCTTCTTGTGAATTGTAATTTGTTGAATACATTTCATTAAACATAAAACCTGTTTTTTCGGTTAGTATTCCGTTGCTTACATTCAAAATAAAACTATTTTCTACTTCTGATTTTACATAGTTAGATTCAAAAACTCGGCTTTCGTTGGTAAATTCCAATGTGGTATTTTCTTGTGATACTACAAAAAAAGTTGTTGTTGGTTCTATCAATGAATTGGTCGAAAATAATGTTAAGCCATTTTTTTGATATGTTCGGTAATTTTTGATTGATTGGTCATATACATAAAATGCCGATTGTACGCCGGTATTAAAGTTTATCAACTCAATATCAATGGCTGACGGATATGGATTTCCTATGAGATTTACTCCTAAATAATTGTTATTTACAGGTATAGATAGTGTTCCGGTATTGAACGTTCCTACAATATTTTGTCTGTAATTATAACTATTGGTTGCAAATAAATATCCTTGTGCCGGTGTTAGTTGCGGATTTATTACTGACATAAATTGATTATTGCTCTCGTCCCAATTATATGTTTCAAAATTATCATATAAATTCTCTGTGTTCATATCTGTGAATGGTGATGAAAATAATATATTGGAATTTGAATTAAAATCATATATCAATAATGCTTGTATTTGTGGTATTTCATTCATATCTATGAGAGCTGCTCCTTCTTCTACAATATAATATGAGTTTGCATCAAAATTTAATGTCCCTCCGTTTTCTATATTTACTGCTGTATTGGCGCCTTGTCTTATATATGTCTCGTCAAATCTTGAACCGGCTAAATTAATCGTTCCATTGGAATATAATATTAATGCGGTATCAATTATCTCCATTTTTTCGGCATTTTGTTCTATAATTACTCTGCCTACGTGTGCTCTTGGGGCATCACTTGGTTTATTGACAGCGTCCTGATTTCCTATTATTAAGTGACCTTTGTTTATATATATTCTATCTACTTCTATATAAGATGGTATAGTTTTTTCGGCATTTTGTTCTATGATTACTCGTCCTCCATTATGAATATTCAACTCGGCAAAAGAGCCTTTGGCGTTATCTTTTTCGGCATTTTGTTCTATAATTACTCTACCGCCACTTAATCTTAATTCTCCGTCATTTCCTTTTTCGGCGTTTTGTTCTATTATCACACGTCTGCCACCGCCTACTATCAAATCGCTATTTCCTCTTGTCTTTTCGGCATTTTGTTCTATGATTACGCGTCCGCCGCCGCCTATTACTACATCATTTGTGAATGATTTTGGTAGATTTTTCTCTGCATTTTGTTCTATGATTACGCGTCCGCCATTACTTACTATTAAATCGCCATTTCCTTTGGAGGTCTTGAAAAATACGCTCTCTTTTACTGTTAGTGTTCTGCCGGCTCCGATATAAATATTTGCTGAATCGGTTGAATTTATTGGCTCTAACAATACTGTTGCATTTGACCCTATAGAAAGTCCGTTATCTGTATATTCTTCTGAACCTAAGATATACAACTCTCCATTGTTTATTGTTAACGTGGCTATGTTTTTTAAGTTTGGATATTTTTCGGCATTTTGTTCTATGATTACTCTTCCGCCTGATAATTTTGGCGGATTACCTTTTAGATTGTTTCCATTGATTATCAAACTTCCTGATGATGTTATTACTAATTGTGAAAAATATGCATCGTCATTTGTTATTGTTACTTCAAATCCTACTATTGTTACTGAATCGCTTGCTGTTGGTACTTGATTGGTATTCCATGTTGAAGGGCTGTGCCAATCACCACTTTGTACAGTGTAAAAATTATAGCCGGATGT
>DYPF01000331.1 GCA_020720105.1 Chloroherpeton thalassium | reverse complement strand
CCTCATATTTATGAAGTGCTTACAGGAAGCGTAAAACCATACTTTGATTTCGAACTTTCATATAAAAATGAAGATGATTATAATGACAATAAAGACAAGCAGATACAATCCGCTTTAAATGATGTGCATACTGCATACCCATTAGGTAAAGTTTTAATGTTTGATTCATCAGGATTTTCTCAAGAAAAGTCTTTATGGAAAGTCTCTGCGCATTTTATTGTTAATAATGTTGGTTATTACAAGTGTGGCAATGAAGTTGCACCGGTACTCAATAAATTTAAAACAAAGGGGTTCGACAGTTCCGTATATAAAAATGAAGGTAAAGAACAATTGTTTAGAATCCCATATTCATCGAAGAAAAATGACCCACAGAGAGTTTTAAAACTTGCAACTATTGAAGATGGTAAAGTTCAAACCCAAAAGTCAGGCATGTTTTCAGATTACTTAATTTCAAATATCGAAGGCTCGCACATCAAATCTGACAAATTCTATGATGAAGTCCATAAAATTGTCACAAATCTTAGCGAAAAAAGAGCTAAGGAATACCAAGGTGGCCTTAAAGATGGACAATGGTTTAAAGTCTTATGTATTTTGAAGTCAATTGAAAGAGAACCGGATGAATTCAAAGATTTAGCACATGAATTTTCGAAAAAGTGCGAGGACAAGTATTCTGAAGGCGTTGTTGATAAAAAATATACACAAATTAACAAAAGCGATCTGACTATTGCCAGTCTTTATGAAATGTTAAAAGTTGATAATAAAGCTGTTTTTGATTCACTACAACAAGAAAAGAATGCTAAAGTTTCAAAAGAGCTGATGTCGGCCCTCGTCGAAGTAACAACTCCAAAACGTGTTTGGTCAATTGGTGATTTTAAATATTTTCTTTCTGAAATGAAAAATGTTGGTTTAGTAAATTTTGAAGAGCTCAATGAATACTTAAGTACTACATGCTTTTATATATTTGATGGTGGTAATCCATGTTGGTATTCGCTTGATCGCGATGAAGATGACACCCCAAAATATACCCGTATAGAAAGCGGTAAAAATCCATTTAGCAAAGGTCGTGCTAATATTGAAGTTTCGTTTATGCTTGGTAAGCAAATTGATATAACATTTGATGAACTATTAGAACAGACAAAATTAGAAAGGGCTAAAGAAAAGTTTGTATTTAAACCATGGTTCTATCTTGCTGATAAACCAAACCCAGAACGTATTATTAATAATTTTATGGGTTATCAATGCCAATTGCAAACTGTATTGGATCAAGCGAAGATAGAGGTATTAAATCAACATATTTTTAAACTGTGTGGATCCGATCAAATTGCATATAATTATATGATTCGATGGTTAGCAATGAGAATCCAATACCCACAAGTGAAACTACCAGTAGTCGTTAGCATTAGTCGTCAAGGCTCAGGTAAAACCACACTTTTCGAGGAAATATTTGGACAGAGAATTATAGGCAAACGTTATACTAAATCTATTACTAATCCGGAGTTGATTCTTGGACACTTTAACGAAGACGTCAAAGATACTTTACTTACTATTATTAACGAATCAAAAGAGGACTCAAAAAGTATTACCAATCACGAGGTCTTTAAAAGTTTAATTACTGATACTACTGTATTGATTAATCCAAAAGGTCAATCACCATATTTATATACCAATTACAGTGCTTACATTGTTTTATCAAATCATTTACAACCAGTGAAAATATCTGCCGATGATCGTAGAACGTTTGTTATTGAAGCCGATGATAGTACTAAAATGCCTAAAGAATATTTTAATAAGCTCCATACACTAAAAAATGACAAAACTTTTATTAATCAATATTTTACATACTTGGCTCAGTTCGATTTACAAAACTTCGATCATACAGATATCCCGGAGACCAAAGCCAAGAAACGTATGAAACATAATGATTTACCAACTTCCATAGCTCATATTCAATATTTATGCGAAAGTGAAATTCAAGAAAGTGGCTTTTATTCTATTCCCGAGTTATACGACAACTATAAAAATTGGTGTCATGAAAATTCATACAGACCAAGTCCAAGGAAGTACTATGAACAGGAAATCGCACAGGTTGGCGTTCATTGTAAGGAGCCCGAACGAAGGACCGTAAATGGAATTAGAAAGCGTGGGGTTACTATTGGAGTATCGACCACACAGCAAGCATTTCAACATCATATGAAGGATAAAGACTTCATGTTCAAAAAGGATTAAAATAATTAATTAATTAAAATTTCAGTTAAAGATATTA
>DYPF01000054.1 GCA_020720105.1 Chloroherpeton thalassium | reverse complement strand
TTTTATAGAAATATTAATAGTTTTTATAGAAATAATAATAGTTTTTATAGAAATAATAAATGATTTTATAGAAATAATTGTAGTATATTCTTTAAAGATAAGTGTTCATAAAGAAAAATGGAGCCCATTTATTAAATGAACTCCATCTGAAAGATTGATAGGATATGCTTAGGCTATTTTCTTTTCTTTATGTAATAATAAATAGAAAGCTGGAATAATATAAAGTGTTAATATAGTTGAAGCAATTATACCTCCAATTGATACAATACCTAAAGGTTGTCGTATTTCTACACCTGCATCTCCCATACCTAAAGCTAAAGGCAACATACCAAGAGCTAATGCCGCATTAGACATTAATATAGGTTTTAGTTTAGAAATTGTAGCAAAAACAAGAGCATCTTTAATGTGTTTACCTTCATCTCGCACTAATTGATTAGTAAAATCTAATATTAAAATAGCATTATTAACCACAATACCAGTTAATAGAATCACTCCCATCAATGCTGTAATACTCATATCTGTATTTGTGAAATAAGCAATTAAAACAACACCTATAAGACCTAATGGAATAGTCATCATAATATAAACTGGTTGAATAAAACTCTCGAGCATAGCCGCAAGAAGTAAATATGTAAGCAAAATACCCAGAGCAAAAGCGAAAGCAAGATCCATTATCATTTGTTGGAATATCTTAGCACTTCCGCCCCATACAAAAGAATAGCCTTCAGGGAAATTTAACTCAGCCATACGTTTATCTATTTCGGAAGTAATATCGCCAAGAGGAACGCCAGGAGCATTTGCACCAGTTAGACGTATAGTTAAATATTTATCTTTATGTAATATCTTTGTTGGACCAGCAGTAAATTTAATATCAGCTAAATCTGAAAGTTTGAATACACCAGAACGAGTAACAACAGGTAAATCTTTAATCTTTTCGGGAGAATCTACAAAGTTTTTATCCATTAAAATGGTAATATCATACTCTTCTCCATTTTCTTTAAATTTAGTTTGAGCCATTCCTTCAACAGCGGTTCTAAGGGTAATAGCTAATTCACTAACAGAAAGACCAACTTCAGCAAGTTTATCGCGTTTAGGATAGATAGAAATCTCAGGTTTACCAGTACGAGTGGAAATATCAAAGTTAATAAGACCAGGAATAGAACGTAGCTTTTCAAACGACTCATTAGCAAGCTTTTGCACAATGTTTTTATTATGACCAATAATATAAAGTTCAATCATAGCGCCAGATTCTTCGGCAGCACCAGCGGCTACAGAGATTTTAGCATTCTTTAGATTGGCTAAATCTTTAGTAAACAAGGCAGCTAAATCGTCCATCGACTTATCGCGTTTCTTACTGTCGCATAAATAAACAGAAACAGCGGCTAAATTAGAACCAATATCAATATTACTTGATTTTCCAACTTCAGCAACAATCTTTTCAACTTCGGGATGATGTTTAAGTTTATCTTTTATTTCCGAAACAACATCGGTGGTTGCTTCTAAATTATATCCAACAGGTAATTCAACAATAATTGAAACCAGACCTTGGTCGAAAGCAGGACGAAACTCAAAGCCTAATTTAGAACCAAAGACAACCATAACAATTACAAACAAAATGACTGTTCCAAGAAGAGTAATAAAAGAAGTAACTTTATTTTTAATTACAACTTTAATGGTCTTCTCAAAGATATTAATGTAAAAAGAATCGAATTTATCCATTACTTTATCAAAAGCGTTCTTTTTCTTAGGTTTATCAGAGATTAACAAGTTCGTTAACATAGGAGTTAAGATAAAGGAATAAATCAATGAAAACAAAGTAGCAAAAGAAGCAGCTAAAGCGAGGTTTCTTAAGAATTGTCCAACAATACTATCAAGACTTGCAAGAGGAACAAATACGACTAAATTAGTAAGAGTAGAGGCAAGAACCGCAATAAAGACTTCGTTAGTACCTTTTACGGTGGCATCGAAAGTAGAAAGACCCATTTCCTTATATCTGAAGACATTTTCGATGATAACAACAGAGTTAGCAACAAGAACACCAATTGTAACAGAAAGACCTAAGAGTGACATCATATTTAAATCAATGCCGACCCAGTCAAAAAACATAAAGGAAGAGATAATTGAAGACGGCATAGTAACAGCGGCAATTAAAGTAGATCTCCAATCGTGTAAGAAAATGAATAAAATAAGTGCAGTAAGGAGAACTCCAAGGTAGATATTACTTAAAGTATCATCAACAGAACTCTTTACGAAAGTAGCATCTTCATTTATGATTTCTAACTTAGTACCAGAAGGTAATTGTTTTTGAATAAGAGGCAATTCTTCCTTAACTTTATCCACAACATCAACGATATTACCATCTGGAGACTTAACCAGACCGATACGAACAGTATTGGCATAGCTTTGATTATTAGCAACATCAAAATAAATAGATCTTTGCTTAATTTTCTTACCAGCGTCAGCCACTTGAGCAATTTCTCTAATCTTTTTCAATCCAAACGGAGAGGAAATATGCGTTTCTGAAATAGTGGAAATAGAATCAAATTGACCTTCAACTCTAACAGAATATTCTTGATTGCCAATATTGAAAGTACCAGCAGGTAAATCGATGTTTTGCTGAGCAATAGAACCCATCAGAGCAGGTAAAGAAATCATATTTTCATAAATAACTCTATCTGAAAGTCTAACTTGAATGTTACGTTCTTGACCACCAGCAAGACTAACGTTAGCAACACCTTTTATTTGAGATAATTGATTTTTCACAATCTTATCAGCAAATTCATAAAGCTCAATAGAAGTGAAATCACCACTTAAAACCAAGTCTGCAACAGGAGCGGCACGGAAGTCAATCTTAGACACAATAGGAAGCTTAGCATCTGAAGGCAAAGAATTAAGAATTTGATCAATTTTATCTTTAGTTTCTTGATTAGCAACATCAACATTTTTGTCAAGAGCAAATTCAATAAGGACGAGAGACACACCGTCCAATGAATAAGAAGTAATGTTATCAATACCTTCAATAGTAGCAATAGCATCTTCAATCTTTTTAGTTATCAACGTTTCAATCTCGCTTGGACCGGCACCTGGATAGATAGTTTGCACAGTTACATAAGGCAAACTCACATCTGGCATAAGGTTTAAACTAAGGTTCTTAAACCCCAAATAACCAAACAGAACGAATACCAGCACTATCACGGTCATCATCACAGGTCGCTTAACTGCTAAATCAGCAATTCTCATAAGATACTCCTTTATTTATGGTTATTTAATGTTCAATTAATAATTTAGCGCCATCATTAAGCAAGCTCACACCTTGATAAATAAGTTTATCACCAATATTTAACCCGCTATAAATCTCAACCATCTCTCCTTGGGACTTGCCTAACTTAACTTCAATTAATTTAGCAGTCTCGCCATTGACAACAAACACGAAGGCTTGATTAACTTTATAAACAACAGCACTTCTTGGGATAACAACAGCTTTAGGATTATTGTAATAATTCATAGTTAATTCAACAGTCATACCAACAAGCAAGTTTCTACCTGAATTTGGAAATTCGGCAACAATTTTATATGCTTTTTTCATCATATCTTGAGCCAAGGCAACTTCGGTAATTCTGCCATTAAATACTTTATCATTTTTTGTTATCGTTACAGACATTCCGTTCTTGATATATTGCATTTCTTCATCACTAACCCAGAAAACTGCTTTCATTTTATCAATCTGAGCAACAGTAAATAATTTATCGCCATTCTTAACTTTTTGTCCTTCTTCTATAAATTTCTCCACAATCAATCCACTGATAGGAGCTTCGATGAATAATAATTGTTTTAGAGATTCAAAATTACGTTTAGCAACTAAATATTGAGTTTCAACATTATCATAATTTTGTTGGGAAGTTTCGCCTCCTTCCAGCAAAGCTTTCATACGGTCGTATATTTTCTTAGCATTCTCTAATCCAATCTTAGCTTGTTCAAATTGCAAAGCAGGATTATTCAAAGGAAATTCAACTACAATTTGTCCTTCTTTAACAGCGGTGCCAACTTTAGCATCAAACTTCTCAACTTTATCGCCAACCATCGAGACAACAGTAGATTGACGGTACCCTTCTAATGTAGATAAATATTTCAAATCTAAAGATAGTTCTTGGTATTTAACCTCAGTGATTTTAACCGGAACTCCATCTTCTTTTTGAATTTGTTCCATACTTTTAGCAGGTTCAGCTTTTTTTTCAGAGCAAGATTGAAGCCCGAAAATCATTAAAAAAGCAGTAAAAAATAAACTCATAAATGCTAAATTTTTCAACATTTTTATATTCTCCAAATTATTTTCTTTTTAATAAATCTTAATTTTTAAATATTTTTTATCAATATTGCCTGTTAATTGGTCGATGTCAATTAGTAAAGTAATATATTGATATACTGATTGCAATTTATTGATTTTAGCTTGATACAAAGCCATATCTGCATTTTCCACTTCTAATTGGTTGCCAGTGCCATTCTTATATCTTAGTTGTGCAATTTCATAAGTTTTTTGAGCTAAGGTAACATTCCGTTCCTGAGCTTCGATATTACTTTGAATTTTCTTTATCTCAGTAATCTTAGTTTTCAATTGTGCTTGCATAGCATTAATAGCCATTGCAATACTTTCGTCAGTCTTAAGCACATTGATTTTGCTTTGTTCCATTCTGTGGGTAGTTCTAAATCCATTGAATAAATTGATTGAAAAATTAAGTCCAACAACCGCTTGACTATAATTCTGAAAATCAAAATCATCACTTGAACCGCTCAATGAATACTGACCAAATGCTGCAATCGTTGGATAATATTGAGAAATATCTAATTGAATTAAAGCTTCGTCGAAGTCTCTCTTCCTATTTAATGTTTTGATGTCGGGATTATTTGTTTTAACTTGGTCTAATAATGTATTATCATCACTCAAACTTGCAACATTATAATTAATTGTACCAGTCAAATTAATTTCTTCTGATTGACTCATACCAAGCAGAACTTTTAAATTATTAAGAACCATTTCGTAATTTGTTTCCATTTGCATCACAACTGGTCTGATGTTTTCAACTTGCACTTCTGCTTTCATAGCATCATAATCAGCTACCATACCTTGTTTTTGGATTGCTTTTACACTTGCCAAATTGTCTTGAGCATTTTTGAAACTTTGCTTGGTTATTTCCAAAGCATCACGGGAAAGCAAAGCACCATAAAACGCTTTTTTAACATTTGCAACTGTATTTGAAATTTTTGAAACAAGAGATTCGCGTGCAATTTGTTGATAAATTCCCGAAGAACCAATACCTTTGAATACTGTAGATGAAAATAGTACTTGTTGCATAGATAATGTTGTGGAATAACTATTTGCTAATGCAAAAGATTGCAGAACAGTTTCCATTGGTAAAAATTTGGACTTGTCTTCCACTACTACATTTTCTTTGAAAAGCACACCATAAACAGCATTATTAAGCATAGCACCAAAATCTGGAAATGGCATTTTTGGCTTCTCTACAAAGTGTGAAAATTGAGTTGAAAAATCAACCGATGGGTAAGCATATCCATAAGCTTCCTTAACTGAGGCATTGGCTTTATCCAATTCAAGATTGGCAATTCTAATGTCATTATTATTTACTAAGGCAATAGAAATTGCACTATCCAATGTCAATTCCCGTGAGTAAATATTCTGAACAAATACCAAACTTATCAAAGCCAAAATGATTGTTGTTTGTGTTAATTTTTTCATATAATCTATTATGTTTAAATTCTTTCGTTAATTTTGAGTTAGGAAAGTTTGGTTACAAATTTCTGATGCTTCCAAACCTTTTGCTGTTAATAATCCTGTAAAAAATACTTTGAAAATATTATCAAAAATTTCCTGAGCACTCAGAGATATATCAGATAAAACTTCGGGAGTAAAAATGTTATCCATAGTAAAAAAATGAATATAGAATACAAGTTTGGGATCAATGTCGTTGCGTAAATATCCTTGTTCTTGACCTTTTTTGAAAAGAAAATCAAAGTATTTTTCAATTTTCTTTCTGCGATATTCTACTAACTCATTCCAAGTTTTGGAATAATATTTTTTTAAATCTGAAATGAAAGGATGTGAAATCGAGGAAGTAACAAGTTTCAGTTTTTGCATAAAATCGTGAAAGATTTGTGTGAAATCGTTTTGAGCATCATTTTCAATTTGGTTTATCAAATCTTCCCAAAACTTATTCATTCCATTCATAACCCAATGTATGCAATATTCAACTAATTCCTCTTTGCTCGAAAAATTTTCGTACAAAGTTTTCTTACTTATACCGCACTCCTGAGCAATTAAGTCCATTCCTACTGCTTTTGTGCCTTTCGCTTTGAACAATTCCGAAGAAACTTCTCTTATTCTTCGTTTTACATCATTCTCATCACTTTTAAAATCAAGCATCATTAATTTTTTAATTTAATTATTGAACTATGGAAACTAATTTTGTTTTATCAGTTTATTTAATTACGAAATTAAGAAAAAAATTGTTACAAAAGTGTGATTTTACATAAATTTTATTTAAATTTGAGAAAAAAGTTATACAATTATGAATTTTACTGAAAGTGATTTGCCCGGTATCGGCAAGAAGTTTAATATTGAATTAGCTGGTTCTAATTCTATTTCCACAATTATTCATCTAAATGGTGTTAGAGAGATTTACCACTTTGACGATCCAGATGATGAACCAGATTTTCACCTTAAACTGACAGAAGATGAAGCACAGCTTCTGGGTACTGTACTTTTAGGGTCATTTTTCAAGCCAGAATTAGAGCAACAAAAGGAACTATTGCTAAATAAACTATCGATTGAATGGATAACTGTCGACAAATCAAGTAGTTTATCCAACAAGTCAATCTTAGAAATGGAAATTAGGAAGAAAACAGGGACAACAATAATTGCTGTAATCAGAGACAAGGATACATTTATCAATCCCGAACCAAAGTTTGTTATTTTTCCAAAAGATACATTAATTATTACAGGCTCCAGGGAACAAACTAAATATTTCCATAAGCATTTCAGTATTGATGGATAATTGATATGGAAAATCTTCCGGCATTGCTAATAGTAGGCATCTCGGCAGTTATGTTATTCTTGGGTGGTTGGATTGGTAAAAGAGTTAAACTACCTCAAATATTATTTTACATAATTGTTGGTTTTCTTCTTTCAAAAGTAATTCCATTCGGAAATGAAGTTCATTTTCTTTCTGAATTGGGTATTGTAATATTATTCTTCTTTCTGGGATTAGAGTTCAATCTTAATAAAGTTGCACAAATAGCTAAGAAGGTTTGGATTGCTGGATTACTTGATTTTGTATTGAATTTTCTTTTATTCTTTGGTGTTATCTTAATAATCTCCAATGATTATATTTATTCATTTTCGATAGCAGGCATCATTTACGCTTCCTCCTCAGCAATAATTACAAAACTTATAATTGATAATAAAAGAATAGCAAGCCCCGAAACAGAATTTGTTTTGGGATTGATGGTATTCGAAGATATTATTGCTCCAATTATTGTGGCATTCATAGCAGCATTTGCTATTGGAGAATCGCCAACTATTCAATTAACATTATCTATAATAATTAAGTTGATACTATTTTCAGCATTTTCAATTGTCATTTCTAAGTTTGCTAAGAAATTTATAATCAGATTAGTCGAAAATTATATTAATGAAGACTTTTCTAATATATTGATTGTTGGTTTTGTTATTTTAATGGCTGGACTTACCAAATATTTAAATTTATCGGAAGCTTATGGAGCATTTCTCGCAGGGTTGATAATTTCCGAATCAGGTAAAAAATTCGAAGTCGCTTCCACAATGATAACACTGCGAGATATTACCGTTCTATTTTTCTTTTTGCTTTTTGGTGCTTCAATTAAACTTACTGGTATTCAAATAGACTGGGTATTTCTACTTTCTATTGTTTTTGCATCTCTAATTACCAAGTTTCTAACTGGTTATTTAGGAAGTAAAGTATATAAATTATCAAATAGGAGAGCTTTGATTTCAGGATTGGAAATCACTCCAAGGGGTGAGTTTTCGATAGCAATTTCCAAATATATATCTCTTACTCTTATCCCATTTGCATCGCTTTACATAATTTTAACAGCAATTATTGGAATGTTTCTTTCTCACTTTGCTTCGCCAATATCAAAGAAGATTTTCCCAAAAAAGAAAATTATCATTAAGGAATAATTTTATTTTTTCATTTCGTATTTGAAAATGTAGATCATTAACATAATAGTATTTAGAAATGTAAAAATTGTAATAGAAATATCTCTGTATTGAAATGGTCGGTGAATAAAAACAGATGCTGCAATCACAAGTATAGAAACAATTGAAATGATGTGAATTAGTTTTAGATATTTAAAGTTCAAACTTTTTTTGTCTAATTTTTTAAAATCCCTAACTGAAAGAAGAAAAACCAAGAAATAGTTGGCTATTCCTATTAATAAATAATATCTTCCTTGCTCTAATTCCAAAATGAACATATTTAACATTAGAATAGCTAAATATGCGATGTAGGTTATTGTTCTCATAATTTCATAATTCTTACTTTACAAAATTAATCAATTTTGAGTATTAATTCAATTATTATTAAGTTTAAAGGGTTAGTTAGCTTTTTAATATATTGAAAATAGTGGAAAAACAACACAATAAAAATGAAATTTCTTTCATAGTTCATCAATTTCAAATTAATATTTATTAATATTTATTAATATAATTATAAAAAACAAAAATTATTCGTATTTTTAACATAAAATAAAATTTAAAAAATATTCAAAAAGAGATTATGAATTCCAATCCTTATATTCAGACGATTATATCAAATTATTTCGATTATTTACCTTTTAAAGTAGCAATAATGGATAAAGATCACGTTATTGTAGCTGTAAATAAGAAGTTTAAACAAACTTATGGGAATAATTGGGAAAGGAGTAAGTGCCACGATTTTTGTAAAAGCTCCAAAATTCCTTGTCTCCGATGTCAAATACAAAAGGTATTTCAAACTGGTGCAATAGAAATTGTACAAGACTCCAGCCTTGATAATGAAGGTAAGATGAATTTTGATGTTGTTATTTTTTCTCCAATTTTTGATATTAATGGCGAGGTAGAATTTGTTCAAGAAATATCGATTCCACAAAAGGAAGTTCACCATTGGGAAAATGATTTTAATGTATTATTCGAAAATTCACCGAATTTTATAACAATACTTGATAGAGATTTGAATATTGTTCGAGCTAATCGACGTATGGTTAGCACTTTTGGCAATATGCGTGGCAAAAAGTGCTACGAAATTTATAAAAGAAAAAAACAAATTTGCAATAACTGTTCTGCTTTAGATGCTTTCCGTGATGGCACTACTCATTCAGCTTCCCAAGTAGGGTTTACTTCAACTGGTGAGAAAACCTATTATGTTATGACTGCTGCACCCTTGAGTTTTGACGAAGATGGCAATGTAACCAAAGTAATGGAAATTGGCATAGACATTACTGAAATTAACAAATTGCAAGAGCAGCTTAATTTTATTCATGATTTCTACGGAGATTTAATTGAGAAATCATCTGAAGCTATTATAGCAATTGATAAAAAAGGAAAATTACAAATATTTAACTCCGCAGCCGAAAAACTCCTCGGTTGGCAGTCTCGTAGAAAACCAGGTATAGCACAAGCACGTAAATTTTTACCACAACAATTTTTTGAAGATATTTCGCAAGAAGAAACAAATATTGAATTTGTTAAAACAACAATATCTGACCTAAATGATCAAGAAATTCCTGTCCACTTGAAAATTTTCGACATTCGAGAGAAAAATGATACAATGGGACGGGTTGCAATTATGAGTGATTTACGTCCAATCATTGAAGTGGAGCAAAGCAAACAACGAGCAAAAGAAATAGCATTTAAGGAAAAATTCTCATTATTAAGCAACGACACAATTTCCATCTTGAAAGAATTGAAGAATTTTATGGCTGACTTTTCCGAAAAAGTTTCTTCTCAAATGGATTTTGGATTTCAAAAGAAATGGAATGATTTTTACGATAAATCCAGCGAACACATTCAACTTATGAATATTTTTGTTAAGTATTCACAATGCTATTTCCCCAAAATGAGTTTAATTGAGTTAAATGAATTTGTGGAATCGCAATTTATTAGATATCGCAATCTTTTTGCCCACTCTGGATTAAAGATGGAACTATCACTCTCCTCCAAAGCACCAGTAATTAATGTTGATAAGGAATCACTTCACGAGATAATTTATGTTGTGATGTTGCATTATCTTAGCTATATTCAAACAAGTTGCCAAAAAGTAACATTCCGTAGTTTTTACGATAATAATGATATTGTGTTTGTAATAGAAGTAAAATGTCTGAATTTTGATATTCCAGATTTTTCGGAAGGATTAGTTTATAAAATTATAGAAATGATTAAACTAACAAACGATTTCAAAGTAAATATCGAATCATTAGAGCACGAACAATTATTAAAAATCTCATTTATTTTTAAATAGAATTAGTTTATCTAAAATGAACTTGTTAGAGCAAAATAAAATCCATTAGTTGATGGCACTTGACGGCATACTCCGCCTACGCATAGTATTCCACCCGAAATTCTACCGTAACTCAGCGATATTCTTGTTGCATCCATTAAATAGGTTGCATTCAAATTATAATATAAAATTCTTCTATCTTCGAATTCATTGCCGTAATTATAGCTTAGTAATGTTGATAGCATTAATTTTGATTTGATAGATAATTCAGCTAAACCCGAAATCCAATCACCATTGTCGTTATCTGGATTATGCAAAACAGAATCTTGTGTTTGCAAAGTGTTTTCTAATTTGCAATGCAATGCATAATTATCACTTATACCGTAATGAGCCTCAATTCCAATCAAGTGAGCATAAATTTTGCCATAATATGGAGCACCACTAAAGAAAAGCAAATCTTTGTTGTTTGTAATATAAGCGTATCTAAGTGTAGCATCTAAGTGCATTGATAAAGTTCTGTTATACTCCACATTTATGTCTCTAAAAAATAAAGTATCACCCATAGTGAAGAAGTCAGATTTATAAGTAAATTCATCTATTGCATCTTTTCTTATAGAATTAACTTGTGAGAAATTGAAATTGATGTTTCCTCCATATTCACCACCCAAAATGGAATTTTCGGGGAAATAGTAACTCAAATCCCACTGAACCCCAATTTCGCCATTCAATTGTGTAGCGAATGGAAATAAGGAATATTCATTAAATAAATGTTGCTTGGTTATTGAGGGAACATAATTCATTGTTAAAACATTTCCGCGAGCATTTCTCTCGCCCCGTAAATCAAAATTATCGATACGATGGAATGATAATGTTGAACCAATTCCTTCGTTCAAATAGGAAATATTGATCATAGTTGCAGTTCCTTCATTGTAAGTGTTGCCATTTGTGATTTGTGGATGATTGTTAGCAAATGCAAATTCAGTTTCAATATTGATAAATGAAGTGAATAATCCTAAGCGTGCTGACCAAGATAATTCGTTTAATGGTAGTATTAAACTTGAACTATTATCTTCTTCGAACTTGCTTAAAATTGAAAATCCTGCATTGATATTCCAATCAGTTGGTAATAGATTTGGTAATACAGATTGAGTAGACATTTCTAAATCAGCACCACGAACTACAGCATTGCTTTGACTCCAGAATTTCCTCATCGTTCCAACTATTGCCTTGATATTAACACCATTGGTAGGTTTTATTATAGCACGAACGCCCTCGATAGAATTATCAACTCCTAATTGAGGATCATAATATGAACGTAATATCACTCCGCTTCCGAATTGTTCATAAAAATTTCCAGCCGTAGCTTCAAAATTCTCACCACGATAAGTTAGGTTTTTGTATGCTATTCCTGTGCCTTGATACTGAGGGTCAATTCCGTAAATAGGATTCAAAAATGCTTCGAATCGCATTCCAACTTCGAAACCTTTTAATCTATAGAACATATTTAGCGAACTATTTGTGAGGATTTTTTCGGGAGCATCAGTTGCATTAATAATCGAATCTTTATTATACGTTTGAGCTTCAATGGAAATGTTTCCAGAAAATTGTCCAAAATCCGCTTGCGAGAATAAATTGTTGTTCGATAATACTAATATAGCAACTATTGCTAAAGATTGGATAGATAAGTACATTTTGTTCATATTCTTAATTTTATAATAATTCAAATTAATAATACAAAAATAATAAGAAAATATAGTTTAATAATAAAAAGGAAAAATATTCGTATTAACTAACAATTAATTTTGTTTTTCACAATTAAATATTAAAGGCAACTAAAATGGCAAATTCAGAAATTTCAAAAGGCGTTTTCCCTATCGACATCAGCCCCATAATCGACAATGGTTATAACTTCCCATTTACTCAAGAAGATCTTTCTTATAGCTTTGATGCATTAGAACCACACATAGACACAGCAACTATGCAGGTTCATTACAATGGTCATCACAAAGCTTACACAAATAACTTCAACAAAGCTATAGAAGATAGCAATATTAACGTTGGAGAAAGACATTTGATTAGAATATTGACAAATGTTAGCAAATACGATGACCCAGTTAAAAACAATGGCGGGGGATACTTCAATCACTTAATATTCTGGAGAATGTTAACGCCAAATAGTACATTAACTCCACTTGGAACTTCATCTACTGCAATTATTAATAAATTTGGTTCATTTGATAACTTTAAAAAAGCGTTTGGCGATGCTGCAGCTACAAGATTTGGAAGCGGTTGGGCTTGGTTGAGTGTTGGATTAGATGGCGAATTATTCATTTCTTCCACTGCAAATCAAAATAATCCAATAATGGATGTTGTTGAACCCAAAGGTCTTCCAATCCTTACTTTGGATGTGTGGGAGCACGCTTATTACTTGAAACATCAAAACAAACGAAATGAATATATCAATTCTTTCTGGAATGTTGTCAACTGGGAAGAAGTCGAAATTAGATACCAAGAAGCCAAAGGTATTATTGGCAAATAAACTGTTCTTATTCAAAATCCCTCTCCATCGATTGTGATTGAGAGGGATTTTTTTTGGAACGAAAAGTAATTATCCCCATTTATGAGACAGCCTTACTTTTGTTTTATTTTTTAAAGCCCCCTCTCCAATTTGGAGAGGGGGTTTGGGGGTGAGGACGAGGGCAGAGCAAGCTCTGCCCCTACAAATTTAGATATTTTTATCAGAGCCTCCCCCTTGCCCCCTCAGTGAG
>DYPF01000330.1 GCA_020720105.1 Chloroherpeton thalassium | reverse complement strand
TAAATCATTTTTTACCCCGTTAACAAATTTCTCAAATTCTGGATAATATTTGCTTCTGAAGTTTTGCTCAAAAACATTTTGAATTGATTGCAGATCACCATTTTTTATAAAACCAATAAGGTCCTTTGCACCATTTTTACAGAAAAAATATTCATTATATTTTTTCGATACAATATTATACAATTCGGATTTTAAAGCGACTGTCTGTATAGCAGTCTCCAGTTTAAGATCAGACTTTACCAAGTGAAGTAATAAAATTTCTTTTGTATATCTGACTATCGTTTTTCTAGAAACCCCTTTTAAATGGTTTGTGGAAATAATTCGAGTTGTGTTTGAAATACTAAAATGTGTATTTCTTAAAGTATGAAGAACCAAATCAAGCAATTTATCGCCATTTTCTGTATTGTTATTGACTAATGTTAAGGCTGGAAATTCAAAATGATTTAATCGAATTATTCCTTCGTCATAGGCATTGATAAAAGCTCTTTCTAATAAACCAAATAATTGACGAACATTACCCGGCCATTCAAAATCAACTAAAGTATCAATTACATCGCCGTCGATTTTAATATCTCTTGCCGGATCAAGACGATTTAGATAGTATTCCACTAATATGGGAATGTCGTCCTTTCGTTCACGAAGCGGTGGCAATTGAATTAAATACCTGTCAAGGCGATAATAAAGGGGATCCATGAATTTTAGTGATTTCCTAACATCTGTGTCATTCAAGTATTCACTGGTTGCAGTAATAATCCTGATATCTAAATCAATTTCGGAATTTCCGCCCAAACGCTCAAAACGCCTGTTCTGGATTACCCGTAATAACTTTGCCTGAATTCCCGGAGAAATATTCGTGATTTCATCCAAAAACAAAGTTCCATGGTTTGCTCTTTCAAAATAACCGATTTTTTTTACATCTGCACCAGTGAAAGCTCCTTTTTCATGTCCGAATAGCTCCGAATCAACTAATGACTCAGGTCGATCCGCAAGACTTATTGAAATAAATGGCTGGTCTTTTCTATTACTTAAATTATGAATAGCCTGAGCAACTTTATCCTTTCCGGTTCCAGACTCACCCAGGATCAGTATGTCCGTATCAAAGCGAGCAACTTTTCCAATTTGCCGAAATACTTTTTCCATTTTGTTAGATTTCCCAATCATCCCCATAAATTGTGGAATTTCAGGTTCTTTTATACCGAATTGAACCTCAGAACTTCCATTTGAATGTGACAGAAGAAATTCTATTTCAGGTTGAACAACTTTATTAGTTATGTGAATCAGGTTCATATTGTCTATGGACAATCTTTCCCGGGCATTTAACAAGAACAGAAAAACATTGTTGTTGTTATGGTGATAAGCCGGAACAAGATAGGGAATTTGATATACAAAAAGGTTTCGTTTTGTCAAAGAATGTAAAAACATAACTTTAACAAATTCTGTTGCCGCGCTTTCATTAAAATTAAAATTGTGAGTTTTATTCAATGAAAGTAGCTCTTTTACAATTACTCTTTGATAATGAACTATATCATCTCTGTACCAAAACGAATAAATAAAATCTTTTAAAAACTCAAAATCATGAATTTGTCGTCCCAGGGGGATAAACTTTTTTCCATCGCTTACAATAAATTCGGATGATTTGTCAATTATTGTTTCATATAATGCTTTAGCCAGATGGCCGTAACATCTTTCTGTAATATCACTGTTATGAAAAGACGGAACACGAATTGTAAGTGTGTTGGTAATATCATTAAATAAAATAAAACCTGCCTCAGGTTGATCAGAATAATATGGAATCGTTTCAATGATAAATTTTTTTCTCGTTATAGAGTCTGGCACCCCAAAATCGTAAGTTCTGCCAAGACCTGAAATTTGAATTGCAGTAAAAAAAGTCAGAACCTCCGCCATTAGCTGAATGGAATAATCTTCTGTTTTCCCAGATGTGGGGAAAATTGTAGGAATGTCTATAATCTTTTCATAAGGCAAACTATTGGAAATAAGTTGAATATTATAAAAATCAATTTTGTTTTCAATTTGAAATAAACTGTAACTTTTTCCAAGAAACCATTTGAGATATTCAAAGAGATTATTAATCTCTTTTTTTTCTGATGCATTACTTAAATCACTAAGTAAAGAAATAATTTCAGATTTGGTGTCAGACGGCTTCATAATATTTTTAATCCAGAGTACACAATTGAACATACAAATATTATAGATGAATATATGATAATCAGAAGCTAAATCAATATGAATTAATTCTTCTCCGCCTCTTCCCGGCT
>DYPF01000053.1:11756-13520 GCA_020720105.1 Chloroherpeton thalassium | reverse complement strand
ACATTTTGTGGTTTATCCAGATGTGCCACACTTTAGAAGTGTGGCACATCTAAAGGATTGAAATAATTCTCAAATTCTTATATTAACTTGCTATTGATTGTTGAATGAATGTCTGCAATCAATTGTCTCTCTTCCTTTCTTCCAAAATTTTCTTGCAAATGATGATCTATCGGCTTGTGGATATATACCGTTACTTTTCCTTTTACAAATTCAATCTGACCTTTTGGTAAAATTAGATTAGTTCCAATAATTGAGATTGGAACAATTTCCTTTTGGGATTTGGCTGCAAGCATAAATCCACCACGCTTAAATTCGCCTAAATTGCCATCGGGACTGCGAGTGCCTTCGGGATAAATTAATACTGAAATTCCTTTCTTGGTTTCCTCGATTGCTTGTTTTAGACCTTCGAGTGCATTCTTGGAGTCCTCTCGTACGATAGCAATATATGGAGAAATTTTTAGCATATAACCGAAGTAAAATATTTTTTCCAAACTTTTACGATAAACAATCCTAAAACTATGTGGTAGTGCCGAAAGCAAAACAGGAATATCAAAAAGACTGATGTGATTAGACAAAAATATGTAATTTTTATTTAAATCAAGATTTTCGAGTCCGTGAATTTCGAGTTTCACATTGCTAATTCGTAATAGTGAATTTGCCCATTTCCGGGCTAATTGATGAAAAGCAGAAGCTTTACCAAAATAACGTAGCAGAAAAATATTGCCATAATAAAAAGTGTAAAGGGCAATCCTGACAAAGTTGAATATAAATCTAATTTTTTTCATTGAGTTTCGCACATAATTTCACAAATTTTTAAAATATGTTTATCACAAATACTAAAATAATGCCTTTTGCCTTCAGACCTCTTGCACACAATACGGTTTTCTAACAATATTTTTAATTGTCTTGACACATTTGCCTGAAGAAAATGCGTGTTCTCTACAATTTCAGTTACTGATTTTTCACCATCTTGCAATGACTTTAAGATAATTAATCGGGACTCTTCCGAAAGAACTTTAAACTTATTGCTAAGTTTAAAAATATTGGAGTAGTCAAGAATGAATTTTGGATTTTCCATAGAAAATAATTACTATTAATATTCGTTTTTATTATTTTAAAAATATTTAAAAATTAAAATTAAGGAAAATGGAGCAAACAGCAAAAGTAATTGTATTTTCGACCCCGACTTGTTCATTTTGCAATCAAGCAAAAAGATATTTTAAAGAAAAGAATGTTAAATTTAAAGATATTGATGTATCACGCGATCAAGCAGCGCTTAAAGATATGCAAAAACGAACCGGTGGAAATTCTGGAGTTCCCGTGATTTTAATAAACAATAAACCGATTATTGGTTTTGATAAATCAAAAATAAATAAACTTTTAAATATTCAATAAACAAAAATTAAAACAATTAAATATCAATAATTAAAAAAATAGGAGATGTTATGCAAATCAAACCTTTTGGCGACCGATTGCTAATTGAAGCAACTGAAATTCCAAAAAAGACTGAAAGTGGAATTATTATTCCAGATACAGCCAAAGAAAAACCAATTTTAGGCAAAGTAATTGAAATCGGAACAAGCGATGATGTAAAAGAATCATTTGCAGTTGGCGATACAGTTATTTATGCTAAATACGGCGGCGAAGATATTACTTTGAACAATAGAGAATTTAAACTTGTTCAAATTTCAGACATACTTGCAAAAGTAATTGAATAAAACAAGCAATTGGTAATATTTTATTAAGAACCTCTCCCTAACCCCT
>DYPF01000053.1:0-11656 GCA_020720105.1 Chloroherpeton thalassium | reverse complement strand
CTCACAGAGAGGGAATAAAAAATCCCCCTCATTGAGGGGGACGAAAGGGGGAGGGAAAAGAAGTAAGTTTAATCAGAACCTCTCCCTAACCCTCTCACAGAGAGGGAATAAAAAATCCCCCTCATTGAGGGGGACGAAAGGGGGAGGGGAAAGAAAATAATATAATTAATTTCAATTAATTCATTTTAAATTCTATTCAGGCAAAAAATATGTTAAAATTATCCGTTGTTGGTAATCCTGCCTTTCATAGCTTAAGCCCTAAAGTATATCAAATTTTATCTAATGCTAATCAAATTGATTTGTGCTACAATAGAATATCTGCTGAGAAAATTGAAGACGCAATAGAATTTGCTAAAACTATTAGAATGAATGGGTTGAATATTACTCGTCCATTCAAAGAATCTGTTATTGAGCATTTAGATAAGGTTGATTATCAGGCTACAAATTTAAATTCCGTGAATACAATTCGCTTTGAAAGTGATATTCTGAACGGATATAATACTGATTACTTTGGAATATTAAAAACAATTTGGGATAATAATTTAATATTAAATAAGAAAAAAGCATTAATTCTTGGATGTGGAGCCGCTGGAAGAACAGCTGCATTTGCTTTGAGAAATCTTAATGCAATGATTATGGTTTGGGACAGAAACGAAGAAAAATCTAAAGAAATAGCCGAAGAAGTAGGGGTAAATCAAATTTCAACTAAAGAATTAACAAGTAATCGCATAGAATTTGATGTTATCGTTTCGTCAATTCCTCCTAATTCATCAATTTTACCTTTATTAAAGTGGAATTCGTCTCAAATTATAATTGATACCGTTTACCACTGCTCATTTTTTGCAAATAATAAATCAAAATATGGTTTTAATGTTATTGTTGGTGAAAAATGGCTTTTTAATCAAGCAATATTATCATTCGAAATTTTTACTTCCAAAAAGCCAGTGGAATTGCACATTGATAAAGAAGTTTTGAATTTGGAGAAGAAGTCATTTAACTCCTTCGTCCTCATGGGATTTTCTGGTTCAGGAAAATCAAGTCTTGGCAAAGAAGTTTCAGAAAAAATGGGTTTTCAATTTTTCGATACAGATATTATGATTTCTGAGCAACAAGGCAAATCTATAAATGAGATTTTCCAAGAACATGGCGAGGCATATTTCCGTTCTATTGAAACATTAGTATTGCAAGAAATAAATTCAATAGTGAGAAATAGCAAACAAAAATCCATCATTGCAACTGGTGGTGGAGTAATTGAAACCCCAGAAAATATTGAACTAATCAATCAAATTGGCTTGCCAATTTGGATATATACTCCAATTGAAGATGCTTACAATAGAATATCAAAAATCCACGACCGACCTTTGATTTCTGATTTAGAATCTGCTAAATCAGTGTTCAATTCGAGAATTGATAAATATTACCACAGTTCTAAAGGAATTTTTATTAATAATCGTGATTTCAAGACAGGTTTAACACGATTGGAAATGGAGTTAAACAGTATTTCTAAATAATTTTACTAATGTGAATTAATATTTAGAATTGTTTCCAAGAGCAAATTAACTTCCATTTTTGTTTTTCCTCCTTAATTTTGGATCGAAATTTGCAATCTAATTCTAAAACAAATTATGAATTCTACAGAAAATTCCTTTTTTAATGAAATAATAAATTTGCCTACCGAGCAAGTTAATCCTGTTACTAAGGACATTGACAAAGTGCCTTTAATTGATATTCTAAAGATGATTAACAACGAAGATAAACAAGTTGCTTTTGCTGTTGAAAAAGAAATCCCACATATCGCCCAAGCAGTTGAGCTTATCAAAGTAACTTTGCAATCTAATGGAAGATTGATTTATATTGGAGCTGGAACATCGGGCAGGCTTGGTGTGATAGATGCTGCCGAATGCCCTCCAACGTTCGGAACAAACCCAGAAATGATTGTTGGAGTAATTGCTGGCGGCAAAGAAGCAATGTTTGTTGCACAAGAAGGTGCCGAAGATAATACTCAACAAGCAATAATTGACTTGCAAAATTTATCATTAAATGACAAAGATGTGGTTTGTGGAATTGCGGCATCGGGGCGAACTCCTTATGTGAAGTCAGGAGTAAATTATGCAAAATCAATTGGTTGCAAAACGATTATGCTTTCTACTTCCAATAGGGAAAATGTGCTTAAATTAGATATTAATGCTGATGTGGTTATCTGTCCTTTTGTTGGACCAGAGGCAATTGCAGGATCTACCAGAATGAAGTCGGGAACTGCACAAAAGTTAGTTTTAAATATGCTAACAACTGCAACAATGGTATTACTCGGAAAAACTTATAATAATATTATGGTGGATTTGCAACAAACAAACGCCAAACTTGTGGAACGTTCCAAAAATACTATTATGACAATTTGCAATGTGGATTATCAAACTGCTACAGATTTATTAGCCAAAGCCCATCAAAGCGTTAAACATTCGATAATGATGGGACTTACGAATTTAGAATATTCCCAAGTAATTGAACTTTTGAAAAATGGAAGCAATCGCATTAGCGATTCATTAAAGTTGATGGAATAAGTTGGCTCTTACAATCTTGATTTAAATACTGATGCGAGCATTACTTTATTAACATTTTCATCAGGATAAATGCTACAATCAATAATCTCTAATTTGTGTCCAATTTCTTTCTGATTTAAAATATCACTCATTCTATAGGCTTGTCTTATCATTTTTTGGTTTTCTTGTTCAACAAGTAAATATAAATGCCGCTGAGATTGCAAAAATGAAAGCCAATAATTTTCCGTCAAATTTGGAAGATAATGCATTGGTGAATTGAAATAACAATTCTCATCATAAAAATTCTTAGATAGCCATTGTATATCAAAAAACGAATTTGCCACTATTGTACCCATAAAAATATCAGGTCTGCGTAAATATGAATTAACAGCGTGGTAGCCACCAATTCCAGATCCACAAGTAACAATCGGCACAGGCGAACCATTATCATCATATATAAACTGAACTAATTCATTTGAAATAAATTGGTTTAGATTGTAATGTTGATTGGACCTATCACTTGGAGTTATTTCTTCGTTCAGCCAACTTTTTAGATTATTTGTTTGAACTGAAATAAGTTTTATGTGACCTTTTTTAATTAATGGGCTCAATTCTTCAATTAACCCAATTTTCTCGTATTCTAATGGATCATCATCAGTAATTGGAAACATTAAGAAATTCATTCCAAAGTGACCATAAACAACAACCTCCACTTTGGCTTGAAGGTTATCACTATTGATTTTATAAATCTCTCTTCTCATTACAACCTAATTAATTTAATAAGCTAAATCTAATATTTTTATGAAACTTTCCTCAGAAAGCTGCTTTATTCTCCCAGTTCTTCCATATTCCTCGATGCACTTGATAATTTCGGGATAATCGCTTTTGCTAAAACCTAATTCTCGCAATGTGGTAGGACTACTCCAAGATTTAAACTTGCTTTTCATTACTTCTGTACCTTCCAGACCATTTTGAATACCGTAAACATTGGCTGCCCAACGGTCAAAGATTTCGGGTTTGGCATCATATACATAATTGATAAAAGCAGGAAAAATTACCGAAAGTCCTTCGGCGTGTGCTACTTCGGGATTTAATATACTTAATGCGTGCTCGATTGCATGGCTTGTCCATTCGCCGCCCAACATACCAATACTTGTCATACCATTAAGTGCAATAGTAGAGCTCCAAGCAAAATTTGCTCGTGCGGTATAATCATTTGGGTTTTCCATCAAATTATCAATTTGCGAAATTACAGTTCTTTGAGTTACTTCGTTCAAAGTTAGCCCAATTTCGTTATTCAAATTGCTCATAAAGTAATTTTCCATTAAATGTGAGAGCGAATCCACTCCACCATTTGCTGTTTGGCGCTTTGGCAAAGTTGCTTGCACACTTGGATCAATTATGCTTATTTTGGGATAAACAAGCGGACTGCCAAATGACCATTTCCTTTTTTCATCTTCATTGCTAAGCACTGCAAATGAATTCATTTCTGTGCCTGTTGCTGACAGCGTGAGAATAACATAGATAGGTAAAGCTGCTTTTGGTTGTACTTTTGCTCCGAATAAGTCCCAAATACTATCCAAATAATATCCACCCGAAATTGATTTTGCTTCGTCAATAACTGAACCACCTCCAACAGCTAAAATCCCGTCAATATTGTTTGCTTTGGCAAATGCTTTCACCTCTTCGGCGTGAACTAAAGTGGGATTTGGGCGAACTCCCCAATATTCCACAAATTCAATTTGCGATGAATTTAGTGATTTTACTACTTTGTCGTAAACTCCGTTTTGCTTGATACTACCGCTTCCAGCAAGCAACATAACTTTCGTGATTTTATCTTTTTTTATATTTTTACCAATAGATTCGATGGTATTTTTACCAAATACAACTTGCGTAGGATTGAAATATTGGAAATTGTCCATTTATTTATTTTAAATTTTGATAATTTAATTTAATTATAATGCAATAACGATTTTTAATATAATTTAGTAATTATTTTTGATAAAAATCGTTTTATAAATAATATTGATGTGAATTATCAATAAATTAAGAATTTTTAATTAAAATCATGCTTTGATTGTGAACAAAAAAATCATATTTTATATTGCGTTGTTATTAACTCTGCTGAGCGTTGAAACTTATTCGGATTCATATTTTCCTAATAATTCCAAATCAATGATTGGCGATACTTTGATGTACCGTCAATTGCAAGATTCAATTTTCAATATTTATTCTCGGCTTAATGTTTCTGCTCGTTCTCTTTTCCAATTTAACTTAAAATTATCCGAAGATAATTGGCAGAGCAACCTAAGCATACACGATGAGTTGCCTTATCAATTAGCTCTTCGTAGCTTAGATGTTGTACCTTCTGAAGCTTTTATTCCTTCGGGAGTAGAACAAATGCTTTGGAACGAAAATGTCAATTCTGGTTTGCGTCTTCCCACTGGGCTTGCCTATCCGCAAGGAGGTTTGCGAGTTCCGTTGAAAGATATTGCTGTTTTCTTGGGTATGATGGAGGACACAAGTCCTGTGATTAATTATTCCACTGATTATCTTGCCGAAATCGAGATTGTAGTTTATTCTGTTCAAGCCAAAGTTATTGCTACTTTATACACAGGCAAGCAAAGTCCGGGTCATTACACTCTAACTTGGAATTTCCGAAATGATAGCGGTCAAAGAATGCCAAGTGGCGACTACATTGCTGAAGTACGAGTTGGCGATGCTAAATACATTCGCAAGAGAATTGTTATTCCATAATCTATCAAATAATCTATCAAATAATCAAAAAATTATGTTAATTAATTCTGATTTGCTTGCTAAAATTATTTTTGAGCAAAAATTAAACGGAAAGAAAGTTGTATTCACTAATGGATGTTTCGATATTATCCATTCCGGACACATTTATTATTTAACCGAAGCAAAAAAATTAGGTGATTTGCTTGTTATTGGATTAAATACAGATGAATCGGTTAGGCAACTAAAAGGTGAAAACCGACCTGTGAATAATCAATACGATAGATCGGTTGTTCTATCAGCCCTAAAACCCGTTGATTTTGTTTGCTATTTTGACGAGGACACACCTTTGGAATTAATTAAATTAATAAATCCTGATGTGCTTGTTAAAGGTGCAGACTATTCAATTGACAATATTGTTGGAGCAGATTTTGTTATTGCCAATGGTGGTTCGGTGCAAACAATCCAGCTTGTGCAAGGTAAATCCACAACAAATATCATCAACAAAATGAAATAATAAATCAACTTTTTGTGTTGGGTGTTAGGTGTTAGGTGTTGGCTAATATATTTGCAAAAACTTTATGTATGTGGTTCGTCATTTTGAGTGTTAGCGAAGAAATCTCAACTGCCACAATTTTTCGTTTCATGGTGGTTTCAGGCTTTTGCTCCACCACATTTCACTATTGCCTTATCGGAGTTGCAAGCAACATTCTCAGCTGAACAACTCATCTAACTCATACTTTTCTGAAAAATAAATTATTATATTTCTTTGTTGCATTCTTTTTGTTAATTTTGTTTTTGTTAATTTTGTTTTTGTTAATTTTGTTTTTATTAATATAACATAATATTATTATGAAGGAATTTGAATTATTAATTACCAGTTATTTGCTCCTTTTGGTTTACTTCGGTGCTTCAAAGTATTATCGAACAACAGCAACAAATTTTTATCAGATTAAGTTTAGCTTTCTATACTTCAAATACTTATTGTTGATATTTTTCCCGTTTTTCTTTTCAATTTCCTTTTTCGCAAAAGCAATCGCAAAAGTATTTCATCTAAACTTTTGGTTAGAAATTGCCATATTTGTAATTATTACTTTCATTATCAATAAAATTGAAAATCTGAAAAAACTTTAAAATAATGAATTTAACTTAATATAGCAAGGTGTTCTAAAAATTGTCATTCTGAGTCCCGACATATCGGGACGAAGAATGACAGTCTAAATTGAATTATTAGAACCACTCTCAAGTTAATAAAAAGTCGATAAAATAAATTAAATTAAGAAATAGCATTTTATTAAGATAAATTAATTATTTTTGCATTTAAATAGTTTTCTCAACTAATTTTCTCGATTAATAATTGTGGGTCATCTAATGAAAACAATAACATTAACAATTTTATTTTTGATTTGTTTATTTTCCTCTTCTAATCTATTTTCTCAGGAAATTCAAGTCGCTATTTTACCTGAAAACGATTTAATGAAGTTTGACAAGGAACTCGAAAAAAAATTAGGTATTTTTAGTGAATACCCTGATTTTGTTGAAGCTCAACTTTTTAAAACTAATGATTCAGCATTTTTTCTGGAAATCTCCTATATCCAAAAGGGTAATTTAATTAGAACCAAAAAAATGTTAAACCAGATTGAATTACAAGAATTTAGAAACAAAATACTATCTGAAATCAAAACAAAAGCTCCTCAAATTAATTATGATCAATCAGGCAGGTCTAAATTTTTAGCTGGTACTACATTCCTATCGTTAGGGTATTATGGTTGGAGTTTACCATACTTAATAGACGCCAAGGGCGGTGTAGCAGTTGGATTATATTTGATTACTTCTGGTGCAGGTTTTTTTATTCCTTACTTAGCCACAAAAGAAACTCAATTAACAAGTGGAATGGCTAATTTAAGTATTGGTGGAGGAACTTTAGGCTTAGCGCACGGCTTTTTGCTTTGGGACATCTTTGACATAGGTGACTATATGCATAGTGTCAACTTGAAAACTTTGAATATAATGATGACAGCAACAAGTATTGCAGAACTATTAACAGGATATCATTATGCTAAAAATAATATGGTTTCGGAAGGAAGGGCAAATTCAATGGTTTTCTCTTCTTACATTGGAGGGATTTATTCCGGTTGTTTAGCATATATCATTGTAGGAGATGACCCAGCTAAAAGTATGTATATTACATTGCCAATGCTGGCTGGTTCAATTGGAGGTGCTGTATTTGGAAATTATGTCGCAAATCAACAAAACATGGCGCCGGGCGATCCACTTGTTGTGATGAATGCTGGAGTAGTTGGTTTATTGTTAGGAAGCACAATAATGAATTATGTGAAACCTACTAATGACAATATTGCTATTGGGACTCTTGTGGCATCAAGTGCATTAGGGTTATATGTCGGAAATAGCTTGATAAAAGGATATGATTTTTCGAATAGTACTGCAAGTTATATTTCTTTGGGGACATTAGGTGGAGGTTTGATTGGTGGCGGCTTGGCTGCAATCATTGTAGACAAAATGGATTATAGATCAGCTGAAAAAGTTGCATATACACTCGTTTCTCTTGGTGCAGCATTAGGTTATGGATTAACATACAATAGCTTAAAAGATAAGGAAAAAATCACGAATAAGGAAAAAACTTCTCAATTAGATTGGAATATAAATCCCGTAGGTTTTTTTGCAAATAACTTTAATAAAAATTATGGGCAATCAATACCTTTCTTTAATTTAAGTATAAAATTTTAAGTGCTATCAATAAAATTGAAAAGCTGAAAAAACTTTAAAATAAAAATGGTTGCTTTTTGAAGGCAACCATTTTTTTTATTTGATTATATTCCTTGCTAATTATTTTTTTATAAATGTTTGGATTTCCTTACCAATTTTTATAAAATACAAACCATTAGAAAAGTTGGCAATATCAATTTGGGTTGATAATCCTTCGGGTAATGCTTGGCTGAACACTTCCAAACCTAAAGAATTGTATATCACTAAATTAGAACTTAATGGATAATTTGCAATCTCAATATAAGTTGACGATGGGTTAGGATAAATTCTAAATATTGCTTTGCTCAAGTCAGTTACTGAACTAATTGGAGTAGAATTACCTTTAACTTCAAACGAATATTTATTTGGGTCGCCAGTGATTGTAAGCACTATATTTGCCGACTTTGTACCCTCAGTTTTTGGAGAAAAACCAATTCGGAAATTAGAAGTACTCCCCACGTCAACAGTCAGAGGCAAAGTAGATTTTACAGAAAATTCTTCGGCAGTAGTTCCACTATTTGGGACAACTTCATAGCTAAGAACATCAACTGATGCATTGCCAGTGCCAATTAATTTAATGAATCTACTCTTTTCCATGGTGTTTTCAACATTTCCAAAGTCAATTGGAGTTTCCTCAACTACTGCTACTTCTCTTTTAATTGATGTTTTGGAGTAAGGAAAATCAAGATAAGTAAGTGACTCTCCGAATTGCCATAGTCTAACAAAAGGATCGTAAATTTGATGAGAACCTAAAACATAAAAATTGCCGGCTTTGGAAGATAAGTATTTCCAAGTAACGCCATTATCTTCGGAATAGTGGATTTCGCCATTAGAGAATAATATATGTTGTTTGTTACTATTTTCGGGGGTAAATACATATACAGGATAAATACCAAGTGATTTAAAGTTCAAAGTTGGATGATTTCTCCAAGTTTTTCCATCAGTTGTCATTGCTAAAAATCGATTTGAAGTAGAAGTTGAGCCATCAGAAAGAACTGCTATTCCAATATTTTTATCAATAAATGATAATTCTGTTACCATATAACCAGCACTTGAGGCTACTGACACTTCCCAAGTCTTGCCTCGGTCGGGTGAGTAAAAAATTCTTCCCTTATTTGAGCCAAACCAAACTTCATCACCTTTAAATTGACCGCTACCAACCAATCCATCTTCATCTTGAAAAGAAGGTGGCAAAGTTGACATTTGATACCAAGTATGACCACCATCAGTTGTTGTAGCACATCCCCATTTGTTTGTGTTTAGCTTTGGGTCACCGAGAAAGATTCCGTTATTATCATCCCAAAAATGCAAAAAATTAATGAAGCCTGTAACTAGACTTGTGTTATTCAATATCCATTTTTTCCCGCCGTCTGTAGTTCTTAAAAGTTCTGATGTACTTACATCATCGGTTGAGCCTGTGCCTATTATTGCTGATTGATTGCTAAAACAATGAAGAGCATAAACAGGATTTGAGCTCAATTGATTTGCAGTTTTGAGTTTGCCATCGACAATTATTCCAAAGTAACCAAGATTATAAATTTCATCATTACCAACAAACCATCCGTTTGCCTTATCAAGCATTTGGAAAGCATTAGGTCTCGCATATTGTAAAGGCATTGTATAATCAACCAAAACACCAAATTCATTGTCAGATTCTATACTTAACGGAATTTCAATTAAGTCATAATTTACATAATTATTATCAGCTTTAATTTCTACCAATAAACGAATAGTTGCCGAGAACCATGGG
The DNA here is from genome assembly GCA_020720105.1 of Chloroherpeton thalassium. Classification (GTDB taxonomy): domain Bacteria; phylum Bacteroidota; class Ignavibacteria; order Kapaibacteriales; family UBA2268; genus GWF2-33-9. Next base: position 1,867 of record DYPF01000053.1, on the reverse strand, counting down.
CAATTTTCATCTATTTCAACATCAAATTCCATATTGGAAGTGCCGTCAGTGCCAATTGTTCCAATATTTTTGGTGTTGTTAGTAAGTTTAACCCATACATCGTAAGCACTTACAGTAATTGTTGTATTAGTTGCTTGGGACAAATAGTTAATTAAATCTAAGTTTACTGAATGTACATCGAAATTTTTAATTACATTATCTCCCGATAAATAAGAATTACGAACTGCAATTCCTGGAACTTTCTTAGTTTCGTCATTGTAATTATATCTTACTGCATCATAGGCATTTACCATACCAAAATAATATGGGCGTGTGGCATCTGTTGGTGCAATTATATTGCTTAAAGTAGAACGCATTTGCATCATCAATTTTGCTGGAGACCAATCAGGATGAATAGACTTCACTAAACCAACAACGCCAGCAACATAAGGTGAAGACATTGAGGTTCCCGACATTGCTTCATATTGATTTCCTGGTACAGTGGAATAAATCTGATCACCTGGTGCCCAAACGTCAACAGCTATTCCATATTCAGAAAAGTCTGAAGGTTTGCTTGTTCCAGTAGAACCAACTACTAACACATTAGGGTAACAAGCAGGATATAATTTATTTGCATCTAAATATGTTGATGTGTTCCCAGCAGAGATTACAAGAACACTTCCCATATCGTAAGCTTGTTTAACAATATCTGCTTCGGCAGGGCTGTAGCCCGGTCCACCCCAACTGCAATTGATAACATCCGCACCCATTTTTGCGGCATATAATATTCCTGAATATCCATCGATAATGCCCATCATATAAATATCATCAGCTCCAACTTTCACAGGTAAAATGCTGCAATTGAAACCTGGACTTGCAATTCCTTTGCCATTATCGGTAACGCCACTTGCACAACCAGCTACGTGAGTGCCGTGAGTATTATTCGCATAGATTGAACGCGTATCGTTATCCGGCAACAATGTTGTAGAATTACTATTAATATCTCCAACAAAATCCCAACCGTGAACATCATTTACAAAGCCGTTATTATCATCGTCAATAGTATTGTTCGGATTTTCATAAATATTTGTCCAGATATTTTCGTTTAAATCCTCGTGTGTCCAATCAATTGCACTATCCACAATAGCAATTTTTACTTTCGGATCGCCTTTGGTAATGTCCCAAGCCGATGGCAATTTCATCACAAATAAACCATATTGTTTGTTTGCAATATAATCAGGATCGTTTGGAGAATAAACATTACTAAATCTCTTGTAAACTGGCGTTGCATATTCAACATCTGGATTTTGCATAAGTTCTTTGCATAAGTCAATAATATCTATTGGACTATCGTATCGAATTTCATAAATCCGAGAAATACCATTTTTATCTGTTTTTTCATTTACAAATTGTTCAAATGGTAAATTGATATTGGATACATTCAAAGTTTGCAAATTGTTCGCTAAAAGTGAATTTCTGATACTTTTTTTATTTTCAGTAATTTCCTTTTGTTCCTTCAATTTAACTAAAATTACATTAGGATAATAATTTTCGTTGTGGAACATTTCATTGACTTGCTTGGAATTAATTAAATTCCATTGTTTGTCTTTAGCATTTGTTGGCGAACTTATCGGAACTTTCACCTTTTGCTTTAAGGGATTTTCTGCTGAAAACATCACACTTGTTGTGATAAAAACAATAGTAGAGATGAGCAGAATAATTTTTTTCATATTTATCCTTTATTAAAATTTAATATAATACCTAAGTTAATGTTTATTAGTTACAAAGACAATTATAATAAACATTTATTACATAATGTGCAAAAATACAAATTAATATTATTATAGGCAAATCTTGTGAGTGATAATTTAATTAACTTTGAAGGAAA
>DYPF01000052.1 GCA_020720105.1 Chloroherpeton thalassium | reverse complement strand
AAAAATATTACAAAATATTGAAAATAAACTAAAAAGCCACGAGTTTTGCTCGTGGCTGATGATTTATTTCGGAATTTTAGCTTGGCATTCTAATTATTGTTTCTTCAATTGCTTAAAAACAACGTCCTTTATATGATTATGAGTAATAAAGTCCACTCAAAGATTTTTAAATTAATTGAAGAACAATTCGAAACTTCTTTGATTTATATTCTTTCAATCTAATTTTTGGCTTCTAATAGCACTTTTACTTGCATTTCTTTGCCATCTCTAAGGTACTTGACTGTTACTGTATTCCCCGGCTGTTGTTCACGTAATACCATCATAAAGTCTTGAATATTATTGATTTCCTTATCATCAATACCAATAATTATGTCGCCATCAATCAAACCAGCTTTTTCGGCGGGAGTATTTGGCGAAGAGCCTTCAATTTTCAATCCTTTCACGTTGGTAGCATAATCAGGAATAATGCCAAATCTAATATTGCCCATTCCGCGAGTTTTGCTATGGTTTGTAGGTGAATCTGTTTCTGTTTTTACATAAGTTAATTTATTAGGCAATTCAGCAACATTATTAATCAACTTTTGGATGAATATCAACACATCTTCCATTGATTTGTAATTAATCTTGTCCCAGTCATCGCTCGGCTTATGGTAATCAGGATGAATACCGGTAAAGAACATAAGCGAAGGTACATTTTTCAAATAAAATGAAGTTTGGTCGCTCGAACCAATAGGTGAATTACTTTTAATAATATTGAGCGAGTCTTCAGTATCTAATCGAGTAATAATTTCTTCTAATTCCTTGCCAGAAGCCACACCAATTGCCATTAAATTTTGTTCTTTAAGTCTGCCAACCATATCCATATTTACCATCAAGGATACTTTTGTTAAATCTACAGGCGGATTATCTGCCATATAATTTGAACCTAAAAGTCCAAGTTCTTCACCTGTGAAAGATGTGAATACAATAGAACGTTTTTGTGGATTTGCAACATAATATCTTGCTAATTCAATTACTCCTGCTACTCCTGAAGCATTGTCGTCTGCTCCATTGTGGATCATTGCAGTCTTCCCGCGGTAAGTGGAAGTTGGTCCGCCCCAGCCTAAGTGGTCGTAATGAGCACCAACAATTATATATTCACTCTTAAGCTGTGGGTCGGTTCCTTCGATTATGCCCCAGATATTTTCGGCAGCAACCATTTTATCCTCTAAATCAACTTTTATGTGGATTTTGGCATTAGGCAAAAGAAAACTTTTTGGTTTGAGTGTCTTGTTTATTTCCATTTCTGAAGGATATAATGAACTTTTCGGGAAATATTCAGCTATACGAGTTCTATTCACTTGAATTGCAACTATACCAGAGTTTTTATTGAATCTATCTTTTTCCAAAGGTTGAAAAACGTTAGCAGAGTCGCCTTGAATTTTGATAAATACAACGGCAATCGCTCCGTGTTCCTTCGCATTTTTGGCTTTGTAATAGTACGAAATAAAATTAGCAAATTTTCCGTCTTCTTTTTCGCCATCGGGGGAATTTGTTAGAATTACGGCAACTTTGTCTTTAACATCTACACTTGTATAATCATCGTAATTCAAATCCTTTGCAGAAATTCCGTAACCACAGAAGACCATCTCGCCTTCCACTTCTTTATTCTCAGAAAATGCTAATGGTAACCAATCTTTGCCAACTTCCCATGATTTTTTCATTGGACGCACTTTCTCGATTGGCACTCCGGGCTTTGGAACAATTACATTATAATAAACTTGATTATTTTGTCCTAATTGAAAGCCAACTGATAAATTCATTGGTTGAGTGTACGAGCCATTGATAGGTTTCAATCCTAATTGTTTGAATTGCTCCACTATGTAGTCGCGAGCTTTATTAATTCCGGGAGTCCCAGGAAACCGACCTTCCAGCTCATCGCTTGCTAAATACTTAATGTGACTTTGAGCATTCTCTGATGTTTGACCTTCAGAGTTATTACTTGCAATTACAAGGATGAATATCAGAATGAATATGAATTTGCTATTATTTATATATTTCATATAATCACCATTTTATGTTTTAATTAACAAAATTTTTAGCTTGATATAGCAAAAAAGCATCTGTTTCTTTTACTAAATCAAATTTCTCGTTTAATAGACGATTAGTAATTGGATTTTGTTTTATTTTTTGTTCGGAAGATTTATCTGAACCTGTCAAGATTGTGTAGAACTTATCATTTCTTTGGATTATTAGCAAATCAGTTTTATCCATCAAATCTGCAAATTGGGCTAATTGATTGGGAAAATCCATCTCGGAAAGATAGTTACAACGCTGAGGTAATTGTGTGTAAACTAATGTATTTAGCTGATAAACTAAATCAAACGATCCAATGGATGAAATTAGTACTTTTGTATCTTTGGAATAATTGCTATTAATATAATTTGCCAGTTGATATTTTTCGTAATAATTAAAATAAATAGGTCGGTTGCTATCTAAAAATTTATAATAATCAGCATCAGGTTTAAAAAAGGCAATCGAATGGCGAACTAAGCCTGCATATCTCGAGAGTGGGCTTAGCAATAACATTAGGAAAATAAGTGCTGTAATCGCAAATTTCGCACTGAAATTACTCTGTTCTTTCCAATATTTTTTGATGAAATCTATTGCATAATTTATGCCAATGCCTGATAATAAAGCAACTGGAAAGGATAGACGAGCAAAGTGATATATAATTAATTTTTTCTCAATTATCACAGATAGCAATAAAAATATGAAGATAAATACATTAACAAGAACTAAATACTTCTGATTTTTATTCACACTTTTATCTGCTAAACTATAAATTCCTAAAAATGTAGCAAATGAAATCAATATCGAAAGATTATCTCCAAAGAAAATACCAGTATTTTTAATCATATCTCGCACAAGAGTAGCAGACGTTGGCGGCATAGATGAATAGAACTTCATATATTCTAATAAATCTTTATACGCTGCAAGTATTTCACTATCAAATAGCCAAAAGTGGAATAAAACAGTCGCAATTACAAAGCTGGTCCCAATTATTAGATATTTTTTTAATAAATTGACAAATTTATAATTGCCACTACCCCAATCATAGAATAAAAATGCAGCAGACAACAATCCATAAGTGTATTTAGATGAGAATATATAAGAGAGCAAAACTCCAAACAAAATTAAATTAATTATTTTGGTTGGCTTACCTTCGTTGGCATAGTAATCTTTAGTTTTGTAGTGGAGCAAAACAGACAGAAAAATCAAAAAGTTGAAAAGCACTTCAAAGTGCATACCCATTGAGTGACCGATAGTTGCAATGATTAATGAGTAACTAATGGAAGTGTAAATTCCAATTTCTCGATTAAATTGCTTTTGGACAAAATGAAATATTCCGGCTGTTGTAGCAAGCGAAACCGCAAATAATAATACAAAGAATAATCTGTAATTATCATTGATAAAAAAATTGACTACAGCATAGCTTGTAAAAAAAATTGGAGGCTTAACATCGATAAAATCCACATATAGCTTGCCTCCATCTAATATTGTTTTGCCTGCTTTTAGGTAAATTGATAAATCTGTGTTGATAAATCCAAAAACTAATGGAAATAGCAATACAACAAATATCAAATAAATCTTAATGTTTTTTTTTATATTATTAAAAAACATTGGCTTCTTTTCTTTTATGAATTCAAGGAATTTAGGAAATCTTTATTTGTTCGAGTTCCTTTCATTCTATTTAATAAGAATGACATTGCGTCCACTGATTGCATCTCGCTGAGAACTTTACGGAGGATCCAAACTCTATTTAATTCATCATTATCCATCAATTTCTCTTCCCTTCTTGTACCGGAGCGATTTACATCAATTGCTGGATAAATACGACGTTCAGATAAAGCACGATTAAGAATCAATTCCATATTTCCTGTGCCTTTAAATTCTTCAAAAATTACTTCGTCCATACGGCTACCTGTTTCAATTAATGCTGTAGCAATAATTGTTATGGAGCCGCCTTCTTCTATTTTACGAGCGGCACCAAAAAATCTTTTTGGTTTGTGTAGTGCATTAGCATCAACACCACCGGAAAGTATTTTGCCAGAATGCGGAACAACAGTATTATATGCACGAGCTAAACGAGTGATTGAGTCTAATAATATCACAACATCTTGCTTAGCTTCCACCAATCTCTTGGCTTTTTCAATTACAATGTCAGCAACTTGCACGTGCCTCTCTGGGGGTTCGTCGAATGTAGAAGAAATTACTTCGGCTTGCACCGAACGTTTCATATCGGTTACTTCTTCTGGACGTTCATCAATTAAAAGAATAATCAATTTAATTTCGGGATGATTCTTGGAAATACTATTAGCTATTTGTTGCAATAATATTGTTTTACCTGACTTTGGAGGAGAAACAATCAAACCTCTCTGACCTTTTCCAATCGGAGCCAGCAAATCCACAATACGAGTAGAGTATTGGGAAGGGCTTGCCTCTATTTTTATTTTTTCGTCTGGAAATAGTGGTGTTAAATTATCAAAAATAGTTCTATCTCTGATGGTTTCTGGAGGTCCGTAATTAACACTTTCAATTTTCAGCAAAGCATAGAATTTTTCGCCTTCTTTTGGGGTTCTAACCTTGCCGATAATTGTATCGCCAGTACGAAGCCCAAATTTCTTGATTTGAGATGGCGAAACATAAATATCATCAGGAGAAGTGATATAACTATAATCAGGTGACCGCAGAAATCCATAGCCATCGGGTAAAACTTCCAAAACGCCACCACTGGAAATTAAATCTTCTGTCTCTACATCTTTGTCTCTAGTAACAACTTGAGCTTGTGTTTCCACAATTTTAAGGATAAGTTCTTGCTTTGTTAAATCTGTAAAGTTCTGAATATTCAGACTTTTAGCAAATTCTACTAATTCAGCAATTTTCTTGGACTTAAGTTCGGTGATGTCTATTACAGGTACACTTGGTTTTTTTGCTTGGGGTTTGTGATAAGGTTTTCTTGGGGGACGTTGATTATTATTGTTATTATTCATATATAATTATCCTATTAAATAGGGTTTAAGTTAGAACAAAAAATTGGAAATGTTCCAAAAAGTGTTATTGAGGATTATTGAATTAAACAAAATTAACAAAAAAAATGCAAACTCAATGCATATTTTTAAAGAAAAGTTAATAATGTAATGAATTTATCTAAAAAATAGTTAAATCTTGTATTCTTTTGGAGCAAAAAGTTGCTGAGGTTCATTTGATTCAACTGATGGTAATTCAATCATCGCGTTAATTTCATCAACAAATCGTTGAATATCATCATCGTTGAAACCTTTTTCTAAGGAGGCAGTTTCCAATGTGCCCCAAATTGGTTCGCCACATCTAATACAGCGAATGCCTTGTTTCATCAAATAGTTAACCGAGAATGAATAATCACTTACAAGGTCTTCTATTGTAATAGTTTTATCAATTATCTTGTTCATTTTTCTTTGCCTTTTTTGTTGGATAGCCCATAATTGCACCAAAAAGGAATCCAATGCCTGCACTGGATTCCCAATTTGATGTTATTGAGCAACTTCCGCTATTACATCCAATAAAATAATAATAAGCAAAACCCAAGGCAGCACCAAGAGCACCCCACAGCAATGTTATTAATATTTTTCTTTGAATTTGAGTCATTGTGTTTTATTTAACTATTTGTATTGAAAAGACATATTTTAGGATTATAATATTATTGATTTCCTAATCTATTTTTTCCCTTTAATTAGTTTGCTTGTCCTGGATAGCCAACACCTAATACTTCTTCAATTGCTTTGATGTAGCCTTCTTTTGGCATTGCACCGATGGACATACGTGGCTGTCCGTCTTTTGGTATGAACAATACTGAAGGGATTGAGCGAATTCCAAATACTGAAGCTAATTCTTGTTCTGCTTCTGTATCAATTTTATAAATATTAACTTTTCCATCATAAGTAACTGACAATTCTTCCATAATTGGAGCAATCATTTTACAAGGTGAACACCAATCAGCATAAAAATCAATTACTGCTGGCAATTCGCCTTGATAGATCCATTGTTCATTTTGTTCGTAGTTGAACACCTTTTCGAGAAATACTTGTTTAGTTAAGAATTCCATTTTATTCCTATAAAATTTAAAAAATACATTACTGAATAGTAATATAAACGATTTAATTTTGTTATTATTTTATTTGACTAAGCAAATCAGTATAAAAAAAAGAGTATTTAAGGCTACTTATTTATAAAAAAAGGAAACTTAAAAAAATAAATATCGTATAAAAATACTATAAAAAAACAAGAAAATTTAGATTAAATTAGAGAAAATAATGAAAAAATTATACCGTTCACAGAAACAAAAAGTATTTGTAGGTGTATGTGGTGGCTTAGGCGAATATTTCGACATCGATCCAGTTCTCATCAGGCTATTATTTGTAATTGCACTTCTTTCGGGCGGGGTGGGATTGATTGCGTACATTGTGTTTTGGATAGCAGTTCCGCAAAATTATGCACCAACAAGGAATATTAGAAGCGATTCTGAAAATGGCTTTCAGATAGTTGATGAGCAATATGAAAGCACAGAAATAGAGGAAATTGACCCAACCAGAAAACAAAAGACCAATAGAGTATTAGGCATTTTCTTTATATTATTTGGTGGTATTATTTTACTTGCTGAATTAATTCCTGACTTTGGTTTCAAATTCGCATCAAGTATAATATATATTGCAATTGGAATTTTTCTATTAACTTCCAATTTGAAGAGGAATTCAATATGAAAGATAGAACCTTCTTTTGGGGAATATTGTTGATTTCATTTGGCGTTTTATTACTAATTCAACAATTTGATATTTGCTTAACTTGTAGTGTTCAAGTGCCATACATTATTGCCTGCTTATTAATTGTTTTTGGGTTTTATGTAATTTTCCAAAAAAAGATAGTAAAATTAATATTTTTATCTCTTTTTTCATTACTTTTGTCTTTTCTTATTTTCAAAATTTTCGATTTTGACAGAAATCATTTGTGTATAAAAGACAAGATTGAAATTTATCGTACCAAATAAATTAAAAATATTAACAACAAGGAGATTTTATGAGATATTTTAAATCAATTTTTATGGTGGCTTTGCTACTAACAGTAGCGTTTGGCTCTCTCTCGGCTGCTAAAAAAGCAAAAGTAGAAGAAGCACCAAAGGAAAAGGATTTATTCACAACATCCACACTCAATGGATTGAAATTTAGACTAATCGGACCCGCGGCAATATCCGGAAGAATCGTTGATTTTGCAATTAGTTGCAAAGAAAAGAGCACTTGGTACGTTGCTGTTGCCTCTGGTGGAGTTTGGAAAACTACAAATGCAGGCATAACATTTGAACCAATTTTTGATAATGAAGGATCATTTTCAATTGGTTGCATCACAATTGATCCGAATAACAACAATATTGTATGGGTTGGTTCTGGCGAAAACAATAGCCAAAGAAGTGTTGCTTATGGCGATGGACTTTATAAATCAATCGATGGTGGCAAGTCATGGGCAAATGTAGGCTTAAAAAATTCCGAGCATATCGGTAAGATATTGGTTGACCCGCGTAATTCAAATGTTGTTTGGGTAGCCGCACAAGGTCCTTTATGGAAAGAAGGTGGCGATCGTGGCTTATTTAAAACAATAGACGGCGGCAAAACTTGGGAAAATGTATTGAAAATCAGCGATTTCACTGGTGTTTCTGATATTGCATTTGACCCAAGAAATTATGATGTTGTATATGCAACAACATACCAAAGAGCAAGAACAGTTTGGACATTAATCAACGGCGGACCCGAAGGTGGACTGCAAAAAACTGAAGATGGCGGCAAAACATGGACAAAATTGACAAATGGATTACCCACTGGCGATATTGGCAGAATAGGAATTGCTGTTTCTCCAGCAAATCCAGACTATGTTTATGCTTTAGTTGAATCTACAAATCCCGGAACTGGAATTTACCGCTCAATTGACCGCGGAGCAAGCTGGGAAAAACGAACAACTTGGAATAATGCTTCGCCACAATATTATCAAGAAGTTTTATGCGATCCATTCAATCCAGATAAAATTTATTTGCCCGACACATATTCAATGCTATCAGAAGATGGTGGTAAAACATTGCAAAGAATCAGCACTAAAGACCGCCACGTAGACGACCACGCTTTTTGGTTAGATAAAAGTATGCCAGACCATTGGCTAATTGGTGGCGATGGTGGCATTTACGAAACTTTTGATGCTGGCTCAAATTGGCGCTGGTTTGGCAATTTGCCTGTTGGTCAATTCTATAGAATTCAAGCAGATAATTCTGAACCTTTCTACTATGTTTATGGCGGAACACAAGATAATAATTCTTGGGGTGGACCTTCACAAACTACAAATACTGGTGGTATTTTGAATGATGATTGGTTTATGATGATTGGCGGAGATGGATACGAAGCACAAATCGACCCAAAAGATCCTAACATTGTTTATGCTGAATTTCAATATGGTGGTATTGGTAGATTTGACCGTAAAAGTGGCGAAATGAAGTTTATTCAACCTCAACCAAAGAAAGATGAAATGATTCGCTGGAATTGGGACACTCCATATCTAATAAGCCATCACGATAATAAAACTTTATATATGGCTGCAAATGTCCTTTTCAAATCCACAGACCGTGGCGAAAGTTGGACAGAAATTAGTCCAGATTTAACACGCCAAATCGATAGAAATAAATTGAAAGTAATGGGCAAAGTATGGAATGTTGATGCTGTTGCAAAGAATGCCTCAACTTCACTTTATGGCAATATTGTATCATTAACCGAATCGCCTATCAAGAAAGGCCTAATCTTTGTTGGTACTGATGATGGTTTAATTCAAATTACTGATGATGATGGTAAAAATTGGTCTAAGGTTGATAAAATTGGCGGACTTCCAGAATTAGTTTATGTTTCGGATATTTTCCCTTCACAATTTGACGAAAACGTTGTGTATGCAACATTTGACCATCACAAAACAGGGGACTTTAAACCATATATTTTTAGAAGCAATGATAAAGGTAAAACTTGGACTTCGGTTTCGGGCAATTTACCTGAAAGAGGAACTGTTTATACGATAATTGAAGATTTTGTTGATAAAAATCTATTATTTGCTGGAACAGAATTTGGCTTATTCTTTACTAATGATGGCGGAGCAAAATGGACACAATTGAAAGGTAATTTCCCAATTATAAATGTTCGTGATTTGGATATTCAAAAACGTGAAACCGATTTGATTGTTGGTACATTTGGACGTAGTATTTATGTTTTAGATAATTATTCGCCATTAAGGAACTTATCAAAAGATAACTTAGATAAAGAATCTTATATTTTCCCTGTAAAAGATGCAAAAATGTTTGTTCGTGACGAATCACGTGCTAAAGGCGACTATGGTGCATCATTCTATCGTGCAGATAATCCACCTTATGGAGCAACGATAACTTATTATTTAAAAGAAGGTTATAAAACAAAGAAAGATAATCGTAAGAAATTAGAAAAAGAAGCAGGCGAAAAAGGAACAGAACCCGTTTATCCAACTTTGGAAGAATTGCGTGCTGAAGACTTAGAGCAAGGTGCTTATTTATACTTTGAAATTCTTGATATGAATAATAAATTAATCCGTACATTAAAAGCCTCTGCTTCTGCAGGAGTTAATCGTATTACTTGGGACTTGCGATTTGCAAGCAATGGCATTGCTAACGAAAAAACAGATCCAAATAAATATTCCGGTTTTGCAGTTCTTCCCGGCAAATACAAAGTGGTTATGTACAAAAATGTTGATGGAGATATCGAAAAATTATACGGACCAGTTGATTTTGAAGTTAAAAAGTTAGAAAATTCCACTTTGCCTGCTAAGAACCGCGAAGAATTGGTTGCTTTCCAAACGAAAGTTTCGAAAATTAGCACTGCATTAGAAGCAACTTCAAGTTACTTAGAAAAAATCAATGAAAAAGTGAAGTTGATGAAAGCAACAATTCTAAATGCCAATATGCTGGATAAGGAATTATTAGAAAAAATACGTAAGATTGAAGCAAAATTAATTGACTTAGATGTTATGTTAAATGGAAATTCAACAATCGCTAAACGTAACGAAAATCAAACTCCTTCAATGAACGAAAGATTTAGTTATATTGCTTGGACTACTTGGGATGTTGATTCCGAAGCATCTGGCTCAGCTAAAATGAATTATGATATTGTTAGCGAACAACTGAAAACATTTTTGAAAGAATTGAAGTCTATTGTTGATAATGATATTAAGCCAATAACTAAAGAAATGCAAGATAAGGGTGCTCCTTGGGTACCTGGATTAGTGCCAGTTTGGGAATAATTTAACATTTAAATAGAGAAGAAAATGGAACCAAAACATGCAATTTTACACGCAATGCAAACTGCGGCAAAACCATTAAGCAACGGTGAAATTGAAGCAATTACAGGTTTAGATAAAAAAGCAATAGAAAATGCTATGAAAGTTTTAAAAATTGCAGGTTTAATAGAATCACCAAAGAGATGCTATTGGCAACCAAAAGTGTAACAAATAACTATCAACTATTAATAAACCTCACATCTCGGTGTGAGGTTTTTTTTTAAAATGGATAATTAAGAAAATGAAAATGTATTATTCTTCTATATAAGATAAATCAATTTACCTTAAATATCGTCCAAAGCAAATTGAAATTAAGGTTATTATTATGTTTGTAATTCTTTTTGATATTGATGGGACTATGCTATGCTTGAAAAAGAAGATTGCTAAAGATATTTTTCTTCAAGTACTCAGAGATACATTTTCAATCGAAATTGATAAGGATATTTATGTCGACTTTGCTGGTCGGACTGATTATGGAATAGTTTTGTCAATTTTTAACCAACTTGGATTGCAAAGCAATTTACTCGACTCCAAAATTGATGATGTTTATCGTGCTATTCATCATTATTTTGTGCAGGAATTATCTGACGAACATATTGCACCCTGCCAAGGAGTGTTAAATTTATTAAGTTTGCTACATAATGACAAACGCTTTGCTCTTGGCGTAATTACAGGTAATTTTGAACTAAATGCAAGATTAAAACTAAATCTTCTGGGAATTGATAATTACTTTCAATTTGGAGCTTATGGCGACAATCAAATAAATAGATTGAAATTGCCAATTATTGCAATAAATAATGCACACAAAATTTACCCTTCGCTTATTCCAGATAATTGTTTAATAATTGGTGATACTCACTTAGACATTGAAAGTGCTCATCATAATAATATTAAATCTTTGGCAGTTGCTACAGGCGGGATGTCGGTTTCGGATTTAACGCAATTCCAGCCTTCGCTGGCTTTCGAAGATTTTTCGGATTATAATCAAGTTTATAAAATGATTTTAAAGTTATTTAATTTAGAATGATGATTTTTCATTACTAATTCCATTTTTTTTCTTAATTTTACAAAATATCCTAAAATAATTACACAAATGATAAATATTATTATTGCAATTGATGGTTTTGCGGGCTCGGGCAAATCTACTACAGCTCGTCTGGTAGCTAACTCATTGAATTATATATATATTGATACAGGAGCAATGTACCGAGCAGTAACTCTTAAATGGTTACGTACTGAAACTCCGCTTGCCGAAGAGAATGTCTGCAAAGTTCTAAGCGATCTTGATCTTGAATTACACCAAGGTGCAACTGGACAAATTGTGGTTATGAATGGCGAAGATGTCAGCTCCCAAATTCGCACTTTAGAAGTGTCCAATTTTGTAAGTCCTGTAAGTGCTTATGGTTGTGTGCGCGAAAAGATGGTAGAACAGCAGAGACAACTTGGCAAAGAAGGTGGAGTTGTGATGGATGGTCGTGATATCGGCTCTTTTGTATTTCCTAATGCAGAACTGAAAATATTTTTAACTGCATCGGTTGAAGAACGAGCAAAGCGGAGAGTTAGAGAGTTGGAACAAAAAGGGATGAATGAATCAATAGAAAGCTTGATAAAAAATATAACTGAACGAGATTATTTTGATAGCCATAGGGAAATTAGTCCCCTCACCAAAGCCTCAGATGCAATTGAAATAGATACCACATTTCTGACAATTACGCAACAATGCGATAAGATTATTGAACTTGCACAAAATATTATTGGAGAATAAATGGATACAATTAGTAATATTATTTGCCCAAAATGCGGATACGAAATTAATATTGAACAAGTATTAGCCGAGCAAACCGAAAGGAAAATTAAGCAAGAATATGAAGCGATAATGCGTCAACAAAATCAAGAGATTATTCGGAAAAACGAAGAATTCCAACAGAAGGAAAGGGAATTTGAAGCTAAAAAGAAGAGAGAAAATGAGATTTTTATTGATAAATTGAATAAAAGATTAAAAGATGAACAACTAAAAATTGAAGAAGATCTAAAAGTACAAGTTCAATTAAAAGAAAAAGAAATTCAACAAAAATATATTACTACAATTAAACATCTTGAAGAACAAAATAACAAGAGCATCAAGGAAAAAGAAGAATTAAGCAAAAAAGAACTTGAATTGTTAAAAAAAGAAGGTGAAATATCTATAAGAGTAAATCAATTGCAATTAGAATACCAAAAGAAATTGAATAGTGAAACAGAAAAAGTATCCGAAGTAATCAAAAAGCAATTCGAGGAATCCTTACAACATCAATTACAAGTTATGGAGAAGGAAAGATTAACAGAAAAAACCAAATTTGAATTAGAATTATCCGAAAAGAATCACCAATTGGAGCAGCAAAAAAAGTTAGCTGAAGAAATGCAACAAAAAGCAAATCAAAAATCAATGCAATTGCAAGGCGAGGCTCAAGAATTGAAGTTGGAAGAAATACTCAAGAAAAGATTTGTGATGGATATTATTCAAGAAGTGCCAAAGGGAATTTCGGGGGCAGATGTAATACAAGTTGTTCGCGATGATAGCTGGAACGAAATCGGCAAATTGATTTACGAGAGCAAACGCACTAAGTTATATACAGATGAATGGATTACAAAACTTAAAGATGACCAGTTAAAAGCACAAGCAGATATTTCCATTTTGGTTACTCAAGCATTTCCAAAAGATATGGAAGGTTTTGGCGAACGAAATGGTGTGTGGATTTGCCATTTTGACGAAGTCGTTCAAGTTGCGGCTATACTCAGAGATGCCTTACATCAGGTAGCAAAAGTTCGAATTGCAAATATGGATAGCGGCAATAAAATGAAATTATTGTACGATTATCTGACAAGTAGCGAATTTCACCAAAGAATAAAGAACATCATTGATGCATTCAATTCAATGAAGAATGAATTAGAGCAAGAACAAAGAGCTTTCCAAAAGATTTGGAAGCAGCGAGAAGTTCAGATGGAGCGAGTAATAACAAATACAATTGATTTGTATTCTACTTTTAGTGCCATAGCTGGCAGTGGTGTTCTGAAAATTGACGATTTAGAATTGCCATACATAAATGCGGATGAATTGTAAGGTATTGCGTATTATTCCATAGGAGACTGTCTCATAAGTCTAATAAATCTTCTCTATTAGTGGATT
>DYPF01000329.1 GCA_020720105.1 Chloroherpeton thalassium | reverse complement strand
CGTTAAATTTTTTTGAAAACTTTAGTATATTTTTATGGACATATTAAACAAAAAATTATTAAACATTTCAAACAATTAGATTTATGGAAAAATTATGTATTCAAGCAAACCTATGCTCCGATATTATTATTGCAGCAATAACATTGGGTATTACAATCTTAATAGCAATGTGGGTTTATAATAAAGAAGAAAAAAAAGGGAAAATAATGTTCCTGTTGTTTTTCAAACGATATATGTTTAACCACGTAAATTTTAGAGACGGCAATCAATTCTCAACAGATCCAATAAAAATAAAAACTTACATTAAAGAGTTAGAATCTATTAAAAGTTTATTAAATGAAATACTATCCAATGGATTTACGATAAAGCTATTTTTAAATAAATTCGAATTGACTAAAATTTCATATTTTATTTCTAATGAAATAGTTGGGTTGGAAAATTATTTAGAAAATAAAACTCGTGTAATACCCATAAATAGTAATTTATTTGAAGAACTATTTAAAATATACAACATCTTAAATACAGAATTTGATAAAAAAGATTTGGAAAGTAAGGCAGATTCGCCGGTAAACTGGGTTGATTATGGCATATATTTAGCAAATTTTAACAGACCGTAAATGTATGCCCCACCGACCACGGGTTGAATATTAAGATGTAGATACAATCTGCGATTGGAAGGCGTAGGCTCTTAATCAAAATAAAAAAATAAAGTTTAATTTTAAAAATCGAAAATTATGAAAAAGTTATTAAATTCATTCAGTATGGTGGTGATGGTGATGTTAATGTTTGGTATGATGTTGTCAATGACAAATAAAACATTTGCTCAGAGTCAAAATAGTAATCCAAATTCAATGTTGATTGATACAATAGTAAGTGATGATGCAACATTCGACACGTTAGATAGTATAATTGTTATGGAATATACTGAAGGTGATACTTTAATTGATCTTAAAGTTTTGATTTTAGAGGATAATACAATAAGAATTAATGCTGTTTGTTATATGAGTGATGATTCATTAATGTGGGATTTCTATTCAAGAGCTTATGAAATAGATGGTGTATCTATATTTAATACGAATGGTCCTTATACCAGCTTTTATACTAGTTATAATCAATTAGATTATAATACAACTGGTTATCAATGGTTATATACACGAAGAGATCTTTTTCAGTATAATGATACTATGACTTATAAAGTTAGGATTAAACAAAATTCTGGAAATAATACTTATTATATTAAATTTAAAATGTTATACAGCACCAAAGAATTTGCTCAAAACCCCTCTAGTTCAGTGGTCTGTAGCGGCGAGCCAACAGTAAACTTTCACGTTGCACAGCCCACCGATTCGGAAGCCTTACAGTGGCAACTTAACTCGGGGAGTGGTTTTGTAAATATCAGCAACAATGCCACTTATTCGGGTGCAAACAGCGAAACGCTAACCGTCAGCAATGCCGATGCATTATTGAATAACACTGCATACCGTTGTGTATCTACATATAACAGCGTCGAATATTTTAGCCACCACGCCGTACTGACAGTAAAACCGCTACCCACTACCAGTGCCATAAATGGTAATCCTAACCCTGAAAACTACGAAATATTACCCTACATGATTGTCAACACAACAGGTTCTAGTTACGAGTGGTTGGTTACAGGCGGAACAATACACGACGTTGATAACAATAATGTTAGCATTATGTGGGGTGCAAATGGCTTTGGTAGCTTATGTGTTGTAGAAACTGGTGTAAACGGCTGTGTGGGCGACCCAGTTTGTCTCGAAATTACCGTAGGCGAAAACGAAATAAGCGATAAAAGTCAAATTAAAATATATCCCAATCCAGCCTCCAAAAATATCACAATCAATACTGGGAATCAAAATATAATGTCTGATTACAACGTTAAAATTGAAAACATATTAGGTCAAACCGTTTACGACCAAACAGCGAACCAACAAGAAATACAAATCAATGTGAAAGATTTAGGTTCTAAAGGCACTTATTTTGTAAAAATAATCGATCGTCAAGGTACTTTACTGCACACCGAAAAATTGATTTTAAACTAAACAAATATTTTAAATTAACTTCGATTAATGCCGCTCAAAATATGGGTGGCATTTTTTGAATCTGATGAAGAGCAAATGGTTGATTTGTTGAGGTGTTGCCTTTTCAAAAGTTTGGAATAAAGACCTTTTCAAAAGTTTGGAACTTTTGAAAAGGTCTTGGTCGTTAAATCCTCCGTCTGGTTCGTAATTTTTAATTTTGAATTGTTGATGTTTTGCCTTTTCGTAATTTCTGGTTTTAAGGGGCGTA
>DYPF01000328.1 GCA_020720105.1 Chloroherpeton thalassium | reverse complement strand
CTTTGGCAATGCATGAGCTGTATTGAATTAAACAATTTTGAGTGTTGATATTATTTTTGGTATTAAATCCAAATGAAATATCGTTGGCCGTATGATTAATAATTTTAAAGCCAATAACGAAGTCTTTATGTTTGGGGATTGGCTGCTGTCCTGCCAGATCGTAATGTGCATATGAACTATTTGTTTATTTATTTTTTGTAACCGTTCTGTTATTGTTTTAGAAGCAGTAGCTGGTTTTTAATTTTTAATTTGGACCAAATGTCATATTTAAATAATTGAACTCCTCAGCTTTTAACGACCTAATGAATTGGCTTGAGTGATCTATCACCTTCGATATATCATTTTTCATGTTGTAAATTTAACCATTTTCCTAGCCATAACTCAAAAATATACCCAAACTATATTTTTATCTATTCATCACCTTCATCTGAGAACACAAATCCTCCACAATATCCGATTACAAACTGCTTCCGAGGTCGAAAACACTATCTTTCTTCTGATGTATTCCAATAATATATTAACTCCCTTTTTACGAGTACACAATTGGACAGCCCCTATGATTGTTCAACATTTTATTACTCACATTCATTATCACATTGCTATCAATTCGCACTTCGCACTTGCTGGACATTAACTCTTCAATTTAATTATAATCGTATATTGTAACTGTTATCTTTTCTTTCAGTTCAAAATCAAAGAGTAGTTTTGGGGGATTAAATTATTTGATGTTTGATTTGAGTTTTATCAGTCCAAATCCGAATTTGTGCATTTATCTATCTTTGCTTTTAAGAATGTTGTACTTTTCCTTGGGATACCGATTTAATTTATAACTGTTTTCCCTGAGCAATGATTCGTTGGATGTTGACTACCCGTAGAACTTGGGAACGAATATGTCCTAAATTTAATAAATGGTTTGTTCGTGTTTAAATTGCAATGACTTAAAGTTCTCCTTTCTCAGCTATTTTAAATCCAACAGCACATCAGACGAAGCCAGTACTATATTTTAACTAATTAGCACTCCACATGAAACTATTTGCCATTATTTTTTCTACAACAGCAAGATCATCCCCAAGTACCAGCATTTAGACAATGGCACATTTTTATGTTCCATGATTGGAGACTTATTATTGAGTACATTATTTGTTGGTGAAATGAGGAAGGGCGGTCCATTTATTGGCTTCATAATTTATACTTTTTAATTGTTGGATTGAAAACGTTGATAAGCGGTGGTAAATGATGCTGGATTAAACTGTCTCACTTTTTACTATATTTCCATGCTCATAAATGGAGTAATTGAAACACCGTAATTCAAAGAATTGGGTTTCTTAATAGATCTTGCTCCCTGATGTATTCCTATCCCATAAATTAACCCATCGATTTAAGTGAATATCATGCTGCCAGTATATCCTGCTGATACATCATAATTCTAATGAATATAATTGTTTGCAATTCTGCCATATTCTTTATAATTAGAAATTGTGGTGCTGGCCACTTATTCAAAACCATTGATTGTTGTAGTAATTTTTAGAGTTGGCTGATAGTTTATTAGTAAATTTATGCTTTTGAATGAAGTCACTGTTTTGGACAGTTTTATCAATGCAAAATCGTAAAGATTCAGCTGCTACTCCAGATATATAATTTGTTTTTGCATTTGTTTAATTCTTTGTTATTGCTGCTCTTTTGCCTTAGTTTTTTATTGTTTCAGCTTTTCTTTCCTCGCCTATTCCTGTTTCTACCATTCCACTCTCTCTATACTTTTCTGTTTTTGTTATTGCTGTTATTTTTGCTTCTTTGATGTGTTTTCCTTCTCTTTCTATTTTCCCTACTACATCTATCTTTATTCCAGCCTACTCTTCAGCTACTCTCTCACGTATTTGATTCTCTCATACAGCTTTATAAACCTTTAATTTATATAAATTAACTATGCCTTATATATTTACTACTTTCCCTTTTTATACAATCTGAATTAACATTTGGCAGCCATCCTCATCATGCTACTGTCATCAATTGCAAAGAGATGAGCCGATGAAAGGACGATATTGCTGCAAATTAAAGTACCAGTGCCCTGAATAAATTAGGACAACACTTTCCCAACGTTGCAGTAAGGAAATTCAATCAGAACTTATTCTGGCAACTCTTAGCCTAAACTCAGACTTGGCAAATGCTGCTAAATGCTATCTATTTTTATAGTTGAATTCATTTGCTGCTTTTTAGCATTATAATATTTTATTGGAGAGTGAATTGATTGCTTTTGTTGATTAAGTTAGTTGTTATAGTTTTCAAACTATTCACTTTCTTCTTTTCTATTTCCT
>DYPF01000327.1 GCA_020720105.1 Chloroherpeton thalassium | reverse complement strand
TTTCAAGGGCTGTAGCCGGTTGTAAACGGATAGTTGCGGGTATAGGGATGTTGGCTGTAATGCACAAAAGACTTAGCGAATTCATTAAATAGAACTTTAAAAAAAATATCAATGGAGAATATAGTTGGACAACCAGTATTTAAGAACAATTTTTTTGGAAGGCAATTGGAGATAAGTTCAATTATAAATCACCTTGAAACGAGCCATAGCATTTATTTGTTTGGAGATAGGAGGATTGGTAAGACATCCTTATTATACAAAATAATGGACGAGTATTCCGATAAGTTTAATTTTACATATTTTAATTTATTCAGCCTAGATAGTGAGTTGCTTAGTTTCCGGTATATTCTTTCTAAAATATTTCCAAGAATTCCAAGAATTACAATAATTGAAAATGAAAGCACTGATTTAGAATTGTCACAATTTATTGAGTTAGTTAACCGCCTAAAGAATAATAGTAACCCAACAGTGTTAGTTTTTGACGAATTTCCATTTTATATTGAGGACTATTCAATGGAGGGTACAGATAAAGTTGAAATTTTGCTTTCTGCTCATAGAGTAATTCGACAAAGACCAAATTCAAATATTCATTTTATTTATTCAGGTGAATCAAATCTAAGTAGATATCCATTGCTTCAAAAATATCTTAATGACTTGATTACTATTGATTTAAATCCACTGAGTAAAATGGACTCTATATTTTTAATAAATGACTTGTCTGAGACGCTAAAGCTAGATTTTAGTGATAGCATAAAACAAAAGATTTACGATTTCGCTCAAGGAGTCCCTTTCAATATCCAATTACTATTTTCATTTATTAGTTCATATGTATCCAGAAACGAAAAGATTACAGAATCCCAATTTGAAAGTATAATTGAAGAGGCAATTAAAGAAAAGCAATTTAGATATTTTCAACCGCCACAAAATGATAGCTATAAAGTAAATGTATTAATTGAAGAAATAATTGACCTGACAAATAAATAACTTATGCATTATCCTTGGTATAAAGAACTTTTGCAAACCGACAAACTTGAACAGGGTGACATATTTTATAATTGTACACAGCTTGAACCCTCAATTCAAAATTCGGTAAGAGGAGATACATTAAGTGTTAGAATGGTTAAAGTTGATGTAATAGTATTATCTCAATCTTGTGACCTAGGGCACGGAAAAATAAAAAATGTAATGGTTTGCCCTTTTTCAAAACTGTCAAATCATTTAATGAATAATTTCACTTCTCAGGGAGAAAGAAAGGGGCATATTAAAAAATTGAAGAGAGGTGAAGAACTTCAATATCATATTTTGAATAAACAGGCACATATCATTGACGACTTTCTCGTAGTAGATTTGAAAAACGCTTTTGGGGTAACTTTTGAGTATCTTGAAGAGCTCAGGAAAAGCCAAGACAAAAATTATAGACTATTGCCTCCATATAGAGAACATCTATCTCAAGCTTTTGCTAGAATATTTATGCGTATTGGGCTACCTGAGGATATTTCAAACTCGGAGTTAGAGTCAATAACAACAAGTTTAAAAAGTGAATCATGAAAAGCACTACAGCCAACAAGGGTTTGAACGCAATGGGGGCAGATGTACTAAATTCAACATTTGTACTTCTATTGAGCTTTTGTGGTAAATTGAACATTTGTGCTTCTAATCCCCCACTGCGTCAAGCCCTAACCGTTATAGGCAACCGTTTGACACGACACCGCAAACTTGACTATTTAGAAAACAAGACAGAAAAAATGAAAATTCTTTTAACAGTTATTTTGACCATATTCACCGTGTCTGTTTTTTCTCAACAGACAGACAGTCTTGATATTCCTTCAAACTCATTTGAAAAAGATTATCATAAATCAAACCCGACCTTGACATACAGGTATGACAGTATTTTACAAACTCATAACTATTCAAATAATTGGGACTTTGACAAAGACGGAATAAAAGACGAATTGTATTTTGTCGGGACTGGTGGTGCTCACTTATACTATTATTTAAAAGTGATTTTAAGCTCAGACAAAAAATCAAAAGAATTTAACTTCATTCAATCAGATTTTCCTTTTCTAACAGCTACTGACACTGTTGACTTTGAAAAAACAGTAATCGGTTTTGTAGTGGCAGACATAGGTAAAAACAAGACACCAACAATAATCGTTAGACTTGACAACCAATCATATTACGCAAATAAAAAAAAACTGACTGACAAGAAAATAAAGTCAAGAAATATTACTATTAGCTTTGATAATGGAAAGACAAAATACGGCAGCCTATAACAGCACCTACAAGAAATTGGCGGTTCAGTGGTTAAATGAAGCTTTGTGCT
>DYPF01000326.1 GCA_020720105.1 Chloroherpeton thalassium | reverse complement strand
GTTTTGTATTTCTCTAATAATCAGTATTTTGACTTTTTAGAGTGGACTCATTAATGCTGTAAATTTATCATTCGTTGGTGATCTTTTATCGAGAAATTCAGGAAATTTGATTGAAAGATAATTTCTATTGATTAATTGTTAGACAATAGCAAGCATTTAGTTGCTATATCTGATTATTTATTAATTACATCGCTCTCTAATCATTATTGCTACAAGAAAGGATTGAATATGACAAGCAAAAGATTTAAATTGAAGAGGATTTATTTCTTTCTGATTTGAAATTCCTTGTCTCTAACACTAAGCATCATTTTATTGTAAGTTTTATAAACACAATGGTACTTTTTATAATGGCTTGCCCCATAACCACCAATAGAATGCGTTTTTGAATTATAGTTTACAACAATTTTATCGGTAGACGAATCTTTAATATTTAATGGCTTTTCAATGTTTTCCGGTAATTTCATAAAGTTACAGGTTTCAATAATTTCGTTGACAAACAAATTGTAGTCGGTCTCTTCTATATGGCCTGTCCACTCTTCATAAACTTTATCCGACCTGATGTGCGACCTTTTATAAGAAACCTTTCTGTCGGTACTCACTTCAACATGAATTTCCATCTGTGAATAAGTGCCCTTGCTTGTATATTCAAAAAATACTTTGTCGCATTGCTGCCCAATTTGAAAGGAAAGCATAAAATAAAATAAATTTAGTATAATCATGTATATGTATTTTTAGGGCTATTTGCATATTTGAGATGAAATCAATTAATTTTCATTGTTCTCAATCCCCGTAATTTTCCACTCTTTACCTTCCATTTGAAGTAAGTAGACAAGGTAACCTGCATAGTTTACTTTGGCTTTTGTTTCTGTTATTTCAATCAGTTTAAAATCAGAGGCATTGATTTTTTCCGGGTTTTCCTGCGAATTGGTAATAAAATCGAATTCAAAACCCATGGGTGGGCCATCGTTTTGTTGTTCTTTTAAAAAGGCTTCATCGCGTCTTTTAAAATAGTTGCGCCAATTTTCTATATAAGTTTTACTAACAAAACCAGTGGTCTGAAGTTTCTGCAAGTATTTTTCGGTCGCTGAAAAGTTTACCCTGTAAAACTTCATGTTGGGATCGTTCCAGTTGGTCAGCTCCAACTCATTTATCTTATTGTCGAAATACCATTTAAAGAATTTAAAAACTACTACTTCTGGTTTGTCCTGGCTTGGGTTTCCTGTATTTAAGCGTTCAAAAACATAAGCAGGGATTCTGTTTTCTTCCTTTTTCAATTTGCGGATTTCAACAAATTTCTCATAAGCCTTTTTCGCATCCTCTTTTTGATTGGTTTCAAATAGCGAATTGCCTAGATGAAGGTATGGCCCGGCCAATTCTGGTGATAGCTTGTTGATTGTTCTGCATACTTCTATACATTTCTTGTAATCCTTAACATTTAACAGAAAGTAGGTGTAATCAGCAATGGCCTTCGCTTCTTTGCTATCGGGTTTAATATCAGACTCTTCATTAATTCCATTGAAAAAATCGTAAGCATAGCCAATGGTTATGGCAGCATTTTTATAATCTTTTTTCTTCGAGAATTCCATGGCTACTTCGTGCGCCCTTATCAGGAGTGTCATCTGAAAACTTTCTAAATAGCCAAAAGGCGGGCTTTGTACCCCTAATGCAAGTTCACCAGCCAGTTTAATGTCACCACTTTTAAGGGCCTCATCAATTTGGGCATGTAAATCTTCATTTGGGTCTACAATATCGTTTTTAATAAAAACAAGCTTATTGTCTGTTAGCTTAAATACAACCACCGATTCGGCCTCGCTCATTGGCATACCTGAAATTACATGTATTTCACCATTATTGTATGAAGCCTCAGGGCTATTTGTTTGATTATAAATAATATTGGTTTTCAAGCTGTCTATCAATACATACCCTGTTGGGTATTTGGCGTGTACAGTTATCGAACTTCCTTCATTATATACTGTTATAATTAACGCTTCAGCATCTTTTGGTAATTCTGTCGATGGAAAATCCTTTATCCATAGCCTGGAATTGTTTTGAAATACTTTTTCGGGTATTAGCTTGGTTAATATTTGACTTTGGCAGTTGGTAATTAGATAGATAGAAATTACAAACAGAAATATTCTTTTCATTTTTTCAAAATGGGTTTAATTGATTTTTTGTTAACCAAATTTACATAGAATCCTTGAAATAATATTATAAGTTAATCTGGCTGAGTCGCACTAATTAAAATATTGCTTATCTTTGTTTTAAGCAAAATTAAGCAATATGTACAAAGGTACAGATTTATTAGAATTTATAAAAACTTTTTCAT
>DYPF01000051.1 GCA_020720105.1 Chloroherpeton thalassium | reverse complement strand
TCAATTTTGGGGAAATTTTAGGTTATTTTTATGTTTGTGAATTATTCAGGCTAAGCATTAATTTGGATTGAAAATAATATTTGTTTTTAGTGGGGTTGATGATTAATAATTTATGCAAATTAATAGTAAAAATAAGACTTGTAAAAGTGGCATCAATCTTGCCAAATACCTAAGGGCATCTCTAAAAACTCATTTATAGGATAAATAATTGATAAATAGGGTAATAATCTTGCAAAATAGTAAAAAAATGATTACTGTTAGCCAAAAGAAATCTACTATGAAAAACATCAATCCAATTGGTTTACTTGACGATCATATTTTACTTGAAAAGCTGACCAAATTAGGTGATCTCCTTGCAAAATTAAGCCATTTTATTGACTGTGCGATATTAGGGCGACATTGGAAAAAGCTTTTTCAGAAGAATCAGTTGAAAAATCAAAAGGTGGGCGTCCTCCCTTTGACAAGTTAATGATGTTTAAAGCACTGATAATAAGAGCTTGAATAATCGTTCAGATGACCAATTAGAATACCAAATTGGTGATAGGGCAAGTTTTAAACGCTTCCTGAAATTAAAGAAAAGTGACATAATTACAGATAGTAAGACATTTTGAGTTTTTCGTGAGCACCTGATTGAAAAGGATGTAATTTTCAAGCTTGTTCAAGACTTATAACGAAACCCTTGACGCTTCTGGGATTTTTGCAAGTGAAGGTAAGATAGTTGATGCCAGCTTTGTTCAAGCACCGCGCCAGCGAAATAGCCGCAAGAAAACAAGCATATTGAAGAAACAGGAACAGCTCTAAAAGAATAGGATGAAAAGCCCAATAAAAAAAGGCAAAAAGATGTTGATGCTAAGTGGATAAAGAAAAACAACGTGGCATATTATGCTTATAAGAACCATGTCAAAGCAGATGTAAAAACTAAACTTATCGAATCCTTTGAAGTAACAGATGCATCATTGCACGATTCTCAACTGTTGACAAGCTAATCACAGAAGAAGACAAGGATTTGCTGCTATATGCTAATAGTGCATATACAGGCGCAGAACAAGAAAAATAGATGCAAAGAAAAAAATCAAAAACAAAATAATTGAATTTATAAATTAGCTTATTATACTAAAATGTGGACACTTAAAAGAAGACTAATTCGAAAATTATTATCTCAAACATCGAATCATAACTTGAAGGCTAAGTTACTAAGGATGGAAGGAGTTAAAATAGGGGAAGGTTGCCAAATTGATACTACTGCTTTTGGAAATGAACGATATTTAATTGAAATTGGGAATTATGTTAGATTAGGAACTGGAACTAGATTTGCTAATCATGATGGAGCTACACATATTTTATGGAACGAATACCCAAATCTTAGAGTTTTTGGAACTATATCAATTGGTGATAATACCTTTATTGGGATTAATAGCATCATTTTATATGATACTCAAATAGGGGCTAATTCTATTGTTGCTGCAGGATCGGTGGTTAAAGGAAAGTTTCCCGAAGGTTCTGTAATTATGGGAAATCCTGCAAAAGTAATTATGAAAACAAGCCTTTTTAAAGCAATATCCTTACACAATAAAGGTCGCATCGATTTACCCAGCATGCCTGAAAATAAAAAAGACGAGATTGTTAAAAAGCATTTCGGAATTCATAATTAAATTTTGGATTTATCAAATCATCTATATAAGGCTGCCCCAAATTATTGGTATTCTATCAATATAGTTTGTTTGATTCTTTAATTGTTCTTATTTTGGCTCTTCAAACTATGTAAAACAACTATCGTTTTATAAGTTTGGTTCATGAATAGTAAAATTGATATGAGATTGAAAATTACTCAAATCAAATTCGATAAAAATACTATTCCTAATGTTAGATATATCATGTTTTCTAAAATTTGAACGCCATACTTTTATTATAATATAAATGAAAGTTTTAATAATAAATAAAAAGGATATTTCTGGTGGAGCCGCCAGAGCGGCATATAGGATTCATTTGGGCTTATTAAAATATGGAGTTGAATCTGAAATGCTAGTTATGGAAAAATCATCAAATGATCCTCGGGTTCATTTGATTAAGCTAAATTTGTTTGATTATTTGAAAAGAATTATTTATAAAATTGTTGATAAACTTTATAAGAAAGATAAAGAAGAATTGTTTTCAACTGCATCATTTGGGGCTTCAATTAATAAGTCTATCAAAAAAATAAAACCTGATTTAATCCATCTCCATTGGATTCCTAGAGGATTTATAAGTCTTAATGAGCTGAAAAAAATAGATAGGCCTATAGCTTGGTCGTTGCATGACATGTGGCCATTTACAGGTGGATGTCATTATGATAATGAATGTGGAAATTTTATTAAAGGATGTGGTTTTTGTCCAATTCTATTTTCGAATAAAAACAATGATTTGAGCAGAAAAGTTTTTAATCGCAAACAAAAGGCCTATGAATCTATTAGTAAACTAACTATAATTGGTTTAAGTAGGTGGATGACTGGCCAGGCAAGTAATTCAAAACTTTTTAAAAATTCAAATGTAATTAATTTACCAAATTGTATTGATACAAGTTTTTATAGACCATTAGAAAAAGAAGAAGTTAGACGAAAATTTAATTTGCCAATTGAAAAAAAAATCATACTGTTTGGTGCAATGGATGCAACTAGTGATAAAAGAAAAGGATATGAATATTTAAAAAAAGCAATTAATCAATTACAAATCAGTAATATAGAATTACTTATTGTTGGTAATACTAATGATGTTTCGAAAAACGAATTTAAAATCCAAGCAAATTCTATTGGGAATGTTAATAATGATTACACTTTAGTTGAATTGTTCTCGGCAGCAGACGTTACAATAGTGCCCTCATTACAAGAGAATTTATCTAATGTAATAATGGAATCTCTTTCATGTGGTACTCCTGTTATAGGATTTAATACCGGAGGGAATGAAGATTTAATAGAGCACAAACAAAATGGCTATTTAGCAAATTTGAAGGATGCTAATAGTCTTCAAGAAGGTATTGAATGGGTTTTGGAAGATGATATTAGATTAAAATTACTTTCTAAGTATTCCCGAGAAAAGGTTCTAAAAGAATTTGATGAAGAAATTGTAACCGAAAAATACATTAACGAATATAATAAATTATTAATTGATAATAATTAAGATTATTTACAGTGAATTATCGAAAAAAAAAGATAAACCTAATTATTGATTATGCAATTGTCTACCTTCTGGTTGCAATGTCTGGAATACCATTTTTTTATAAATCAGATTTGGCATTGTTAGTGCCTTCTGCATTTTTATCTTTTGCTGTTTATGCCTTAAGACGTAGACAAATTGACAGACATTCTTTTATATATTTTGCTGCAATGTTTATTGTTTTATACGCGCAGATGATAAAATTTGATTTTTTCCCTGTAAAGGTTTATCTAGGAATTTTTTTAAGAATATTTTTTGCTTATTTTGTTATAAGGGCTGTTGGTAGTCGTTTTATAAAAATATTTATTAATGTAATAGTTGCGTCTACAATAATTAGTTACTTTTTTTATTTTCCATCCTATCTTCCTGGAATTGAAAGAACATTTATATCAATATCACCTTATTTTGACACCCCCTTTAGAAATCACAATGCTGCATATATGTATTGGCCAGGATTGATTTTATATAATATAAATTCAAAAGGAGGTTCTCCTCCACTATTAAGAAATAGTGGTCCTTTTTGGGAGCCAGGTGCTTTTGCAGGATATTTAGTAGTTGCATTAGCGTTTAATATAATAATCTATAAAACCTTTTTTAATAAAAAAGGGAAACATCTTTTGTTTGGCCTATTAACAACTTTTTCATCAACAGGGTATGTTGCCTTATTTGCAATACTCATATTCTATATAATGGTAAAAGCTGAATTTGTTTATAAAATGATTTTAATTCCTATTTTAATTGCGGTCTCTATTGTTGCATTTACATCTATAGATTTTTTGGGTGAAAAAATTAGTGAAAATGCAGATATAAGTGGCAATACACACAATACTAGGTTTACAAGTGCCATGCTTGATTTAAATGACACCTATGAAAATCCATTATTAGGACTTGGAAGAAGTGGAGAGACCAGATTTAAAGGAAGCCTATACGCTCATGAGAATCATCGAAACAATGGAACTTCTGGCTTTTTGGCTACTTATGGTATTCCTTTCTTTATACTATACTTCTTCTTTATCTATTTGGGAATTAGTAAGTTGTGCAAAATTTATAATATGAAATCCATATTTGCCCTGTATTTTGTTATACTCTTATTGCTTATCGGTTTCTCAGAAGTGTATTTTTTCTATCCTTTTTTCTATGGATTACCACTATTATATCCTATATTAAGAGACTGGAGAGAGTTTGAAGATAGTGATATGTATGAGGCCTATAAGCCTTCATTAGAACCACAATTGTAAAATTCGATTTTTTTTCCCAAAAATTGATTTTATTTGGTATCTCTTAAAAGTTATTGACTAAATTTAATATGAATAAATACTACAAAAAATATATTTCAGTCTTTGCTCCGATTGTTGCAAATTTACATTTGGATTTACTTACAAAACCCTTCTTTTCTGGGAAAGGAAACATTCTAATATTTCATAGGGTAGTCCCTAAAGATAATCGTACTAGGATTCATAATCATGATTTAATGGAGATAAGTCCAGAATTATTAGAAAAAACTATTCATTTTTTCAAAAAAAGAAATTACAAGTTTCTTCATATAGATGAAATTCAGGATTTTTTGATTAAATCTAAATCAAAAGAAAAGTTTGTCGTATTCACATTTGATGATGGATACTTGGATAATTATACTTATGCATTTCCTATGTTTAAATCTTATGAGGTGCCTTTTACAATTTTTATTACTACAAATATGCCCGAAGGTAAAGCAATACTTTGGTCTTATATGCTTGAAGATTTTGTTTTAAATAATGATGAATTAAATATAGATCTAGGAAATGGCATTGAATATTTTGATATTGGAAAACAATCATCAAAAGAATTATTTTTTTATAAAATTCGTTCTCTTTTTGTGTCTTCAAATCAGTTTGGATTAAAAGAATTAATTAGTAAACTATTTAATTATGGTGAATATCAAATCAAAAAATACTTGGCAGAACATTCTCTTGATTGGAAAAAGATAATTGAACTAAATAATAATCCATTGGTTACGATTGGTTCTCATACAATAAATCACAGAAGAATAAGTAAATTAAATGACGAAATGGCAAAGTATGAAATTTTTGAATCAAAATTGATACTTGAATCAAAAATTGGTTCAAAAGTAGAACATTTTTCATATCCTTTTGGTGATTACAGTAATCGTGATTTTGAATTATTGAAGGAAGCATGTTATAAATCAGGCACCACAACAAAGATGACAAATTTATTTTTGAATGGTACTACAAATATATATGCTTATCCCAGACTACCAGTTTACCGATTCACCTCAAATGAAGTTATGAAGCTTCAGATTAATGGCTTCCTTCCATTTTTAAAATACGGATTTAAGCAAAAAATAGTTTAAATTGTTAAATAAAGTCACACATTAAAATTAGAATGATAAAAAAAGATAGTTATAAAACAAATTCTTTAAGGTTATATATTATTATTCCTGTATTTAACAGGAAGGATATCACATTAAATTGTTTAAAACTTCTTCATAATCAAACATACCAGAATTTTGAAACCATAGTTGTAGATGATGGCTCTACAGATGGAACTGAAGAAGCAATCAGAGAAAGTTATCCTAAAACTGTTGTTATAAGAGGAAACGGCAATTGGTGGTGGACAAAATCTGTGAATGAAGGTTGTAAATACGCATTAGCCAGCCATGCCTTTGGAATTCTTTTAATGAATGATGATATAGAGTTTAAAAAAAACTATCTTCAGGAACTTATTAATTGTATAGCACATTATCCTAATTCAATAATCGGATCATTAAGCCTTACTGTAGAGAAACCACATAAAATTTTTTTTTCAGGTATAAAAAAACGCAATGTATTTACAGCTAAAATATCCAAATATCATAAACAGTTTTCTTTATATGAACCTGATAAAATAACAGGAATACACAGTACTGAAGTTCTACCCGGAAGAGGTGTTTATATACCTGCGATTGTTTTTGATAAAATTGGATTTTTAAATGAAGACAAAATGCCTCAATACTATTCAGATTTTGATTTTACCAATCGCGCTAAAAGAATCGGATTTAATGTCTTAATCAATTGGGATTTAATAGTTTATTCATACTGGAAAGAAACAGGGAAAGGAGCTATTTATTCTAATTTAAAGTTCATGGATTTTTTAAAGGCATTTACAAATAAATACACCCATCGCAGTTTAATGCCGGTATATAATTATTTTAAGGCATTTAGTCCTTGGTATATACTGCCAATAACTTTAATTAATCATCATCTACGTGTTTTTTTCTCATATTTTAGATATAAAATATTAAATCTTTTTAAATGAAAGTTGCATATATATATATATTGTTAAAAAACTCTTCCGTTGGAGTGGTAAGAAAAGTTCTAGATCAAGAAGTGGCTTTAAGAAAATTAAATAATGATGATTTTGAAATAATTGTATTAAGTACAGAAAAAGAATCATCTGACAAAAACCTTAGATTTGTTAAGTATGGATTATCATCATTTCCTATGTGTACTAATTTCATGTATATTTTTGCGAAATATTATTTAATTAATAAATCAATTAAAATATCTTCATACGATAAGGTAATTATCAGATATGTAGGTGCGGATCTGTCTGGAGTGTTTTTTATGAAGAAACATAGAAATGTAATTTTTGAAGTTCATGCAATTGAAGCCGATGAATTTAAAAGTAAAATACAATACACCAATTCGTTGATTAAAAAACTTATTAGATCATTTAGATTGGTTCAAGAATTGACTTTTCGAAGGGCAATTTTTAAAAGAGCCTATGGTTTTATTACGATGAGTGATGAAATTGTAAGAGGATTAAATAAAATAGTAAAAGGTAAAATAAATGCTAAAACAATTGCAAATGGAATAGATACAAGCAGGATTAAAAAAACTGGTTTTAGTACGTTTGATGGAAATCATCTTAAAGTTGTTTTTATAGGAAGTAGACCTGATTCATGGCATGGAATTGACAGACTTGTTAAGTCTGTTAATTCTTTCTTGTCCCAATTCCCTGAAAAGAAAATAGAATTACACTTCATTGGTGGAATATCTATAAATGATATTGATGTAGATATTTCAGAAATCAAAGATAGTATAATCTTCCACGATTTAAAATACGGAAATGAACTAGATGACATTATGGAAAAAATGCATATAGCAGTTGGACCATTAGCTCTATACAGGAAAAAGTTAAATGATGTTTCAGCCCTCAAAACCTGTGAATATACAGCTAGAGGAATTCCATTTTTCCAGGCATTTAATGACCCCAATCTATTTAGTGTTGATAGTAATTTTAAGTTTTATAAAATATTTCCAAATAATGACTCAATTATTGACTTTTCAGAAATTTATGAGTTTATGGAAACTATACAAAAAAGGAAAATTGAAATTCTTAATTACATGGAAAATTACACAAAAAAACATTTAGATTGGACTGTAAAACTTAATTTGTATATTGATTTTGCAAGTAAAGCCTCAGCCAAATTATTATTTCTTCTCATTTATGTAGCTGAACTAATGAGATTGTAAAAATGATCTAGTAATCCTGATTAGGTAATACAATAATAAATTTCTAGCGATATTTATTATATGGTTGTCAATCTAAAAAAGTAAAACCTAAAATTCTTTTTTTGGTTTAATCCCTCAGACAAGGTTATAGGAACCACAGTATTATAAGAAAAAAATCAGTCATCTTGTATCTGTCACAAAAGCAAATCAATTAATTCATTAAATTATTTCTATAAATAATTAATATGATTTTTCTCCATACAGACGTCTATTTAAAGACAACTTTATAAATATATAAAATTAGAAAACTTAAAACATGTTCGTCAAAAATAAAATAATTTTAATCAAGCGATCGTTTCTACTAATATAAAAAAACGATGCATTTGTCAAATTGCCTGTTTATATAAGAAACTAAATTAACAATTATGAAAGCGAAAGTATTTATAGGAATAGTGTTTATCTTTTTTTGGAGTTCATTGTATGCCACAAATTATTATATTTCCCCAGATGGGAATGATAATAATAATGGAACAACTGAACAAACACCCTGGAAGACGATTGAGAAAGTAAATAGTCGGATATCAAGTATGTCTGCTGGAGATAATATATATTTCAAAAGAGGTGGTACGTATTCCGGAACCATATTAATAGAAAAGAATGGTCTGCGTATAGGTGCGTACGGGACTGGTGAATTACCCGAAATAAATGGAGCAAAAGCTCTAAATAGCTGGACAAAATTCAATGGAAATATTTGGGTAGCTGCATTGCAAAATTGCCCTGATTCATTGAGTAATCTTTTTATTGATGGAATTCCACAACAATTAGGGCGTTTCCCCAATACTGGCTATAGGACAATAACCCAATCAACTGAAAAAACACATCTTGTGGATAATACTCTCGATTTCCCTAATGGTTACTGGAATTCCGGCGATGTTGTTGTAAGATCTGCAAATTGGATTCTGGATGTTGTTAAAATTGAAAACTATTCAGGCTCAAGAATTGATTTTGTCAATCAAACTACATATGGCCTTACTAAAGGTTTTGGGTACTTCTTTCAAAACCATGTTAATACTCTAGATTTGAATGGAGAGTGGTGTTATGTTAAAAATGAGAACAAAGTATACTTGTACTTGGACAATGAGTTCGATCCTAACAATTTAGTAATAGAAGCTGCATTTCTTGACAGAGGTATTCATGTAGCAAATTCAAATAATGTTATAATTGAGAATATTGAAGTAACAAAACAGAGAAGAAGATCTGTATTTTTTGAAAATTCAACCAATATCATTTTCAAAGATTCCGAGGTATCCTATTCAGGAGGTAATGGATTTCTGGTCTCTCAATCTGGAAATATAGAAATTTCCGGTAATCATATCCATCATATAAATAATAACGGGATAGACTGGTTTTCGACCGATAACAGTAAAATAACCGATAATACTTTTGAACACATTTCTGATATTGCCGGAAGGGGATATAATAAAAACGAGCAGTATATCGGAGTCATGATAATGTCAAGTGATAATATTGACATTATGAGAAACAGAATGGACTCATTGGGGTATATAGGTATAGGCTTCTACGAAAGTAATTACATAATAATCAAAAACAATTATATAACCTATGCTTGTCTCGTTAAGGATGACGGTGGTGGAATATATACATGGGCTGAAGATGGAACAATTTCGCAAGGTAGTAAAATTGTAGACAATATTGTTCTGCATTCTATAGGAGCTCTTGATGGAACAGATGTAGTTGCTGGAGCGTTTGATTCTGGGGCTGCCGAAGGTATTTACTTGGACGATAAATCAATAAATATTCTTGTTGAAGGAAATACTACCGCGTTTTGCTCTAAAGGTATATATTTACACAACGGACGAAATATTACGATTAGAAACAATTTAATGTTTGATAACGATTTACAATTATATTTTAAAAACAACAGAGACGAATTCCCTATTGTGGAGTGCGATATTCAGCGCAATGTAATGTTTACAAACCGAGAGGGCGATGAAGAATACACTCTTTATATGCTATCAGAGGGAGTTGATTTTGTAAGTAACAATAGTTTTGATTATAACTATATATTTAATCCCTGGCATTTCGAATTGGTAATGAGAGTTTTTGATGTCGGTATCGATTATCTTGATTTAAGAGGATGGCAAGAGTTTGGCCAGGATTTAAATGGGAAAGATATACCTTTTAAGTTCGAAGAATCTTTGGTTGAGAACAACGAAGATTTCGGGCTATTCCTTTATAATCCGACTCTTGAAAACAAAACATTTGTATTAGATGGTATTTATCGAAATATTGATAATGAAGAAGTTGTTGGAGAGGTTGTTGTGATGCCATTTAAAAGTATGGTCTTGATGAAAGACAACAGAAACTTGTTAGGCGAAGAAGCAAGGCCTAGTGGAGAATCTTTTTTTTGTCAAAATCCAGGAACAATTGCATATACAGCTTCTGCAATTCCTGGTTCAACAAATTACAGGTGGTATGTTTCACCATCAGAAGCAGGCACAATTACTGGAAATGGTACAACCGCCAATCTAAACTGGAATTCAAATTTTTCAGGATTTGCTTCGGTTTATTACATTCTCAGTATTAGTAATTTAGATCGTGTTTCTCCTGCTTTAAAAGTTCATGTTAATGATGGTCCGTCCATGCCAGAAAAACCAAGTGGCCCAGGAACAATTGAAAGTCCATATCCAGCTACTACTACATATACAATTGAGCAAGCAGGGTATGCTGATTATTACACCTGGAACATTGAACCATTAGAAGCAGGGACTATTCAGAGCAGCGAAACCTCTGGTATTGTAGATTGGAATGAATCTTATGAAGGTAATGCCAAAATATGTGTAATTGCTGAAAATTCATGTGGTTCAAAAACATCCAACAAGAAAGAAGTTACGGTAGGTTCTGGTGGCTCAACAGGAGTAGAAGGATTAAAAGCTGATAAGTTTATTTTCAATAGTGAAAATATGCGTCAGTTATATTCAGAGCAGCCAGACTTGAAAGTTTCATTTTACAATTTAGGTGGATCTTTGTTAAAAACTGTCCATTCTTTTTCAGAATTAGATAACTATATGTATTCACGTAAAATAAACAAAAACCCCATTCTTCTTTACAGAATGATTTCTGCAACCAGTAATACATTTGTTAGTGGAAAAGTTGTATTCTATTTTTAATACTTTTGTAACTATTCCGGTTGCAATTTAGCAATAGTTTGAAAAGCGGACAAAATGTTTTGGCCATTTTTAATACAGGTATCGGTAACTGAGCGGATAATTGCGTAAATTATTGCCCCTCTTTGGGTTTTAAACTGCCCAGATACCTTCTGTTTAACTTTAATGTTGCGAATTGCCCTTTCTGACCCATTATTATCTGGGGGGACATCTGTATAGTATAAAAAAGTAAAGATTTGGTCTGTATACTTTCTTATCCGCTTTTGAAAAGTGCAAACCTCCTTCATTTCTAAAGGAATTGGGGTTTGTAATAAAACAGAAAGTCTTTGTTCAATTTCAGTTCTTTGAAATAATTGGGGGTTATAGTCCTCAGGAGATAGGCTATCTTTGAGATGAAGTGCATCAAGGATTAAGTGTGCCAAGAAACACGGAACGTGTTTCGATACGTTAAGTGTATGTTTTTTTCAAGATGGTGGGCTGTAAATAGTCGCTTTAATAGGAAAGGAACGAGCTGTTATAGATAAACAGAGGCCTCACAACAAAACTAATAAAGAATGAGTTGCAGAAATGGGCCACCGACAGGGAGTATCAGGAAAACCTGTCAAATCGCCCTACGGTGCTTTATTTTAAGGGATAAGGTGTTGAACGGAATAGGGAAAAGGGAAGTTTAAACTTTTCAGATGAGTATGTAAGGGTTGAACGCAAGTGAACTGCCGAAGAGGTGTCGAAATGATAAAGACAGCATTAGAAACCCAGATACCTTAGTCTATTTGGGGACAAGCAAGGGGGTAACCTGAGAGAAATATTGCCCTTGCAGGTGCTCGGCATAAAGGCAGCAAGAATTACATGCAGGCTTGAGAACGGAACTTGGGAAGCCAACTTTTGATGGAAATCGAAACGGCACAAGCAGAGAACCTGTGAGGCCAAAAGTAGAAAAGCGAAAGTTGGTGGCGGATGAAGTTGTAGTAGTGAAGAAGTTTCTGTAATGGAAATGGATCGAAGGACTTCACTTGACAGTCTTTAATTTGTATAACAACTTGAAAGAGGATGATTTTTGAGGCAGAGACAAAGACACAACCCATAATCAGGGAACAAGTATGGGCATCATGGAAGCGCGTGAAACAAGGCGGTAAAGGCATGGGCATAGACCAGGTCAGTATCGGAATGATTGAAGCCAACCCACGCAAATATTTTTATCCTTTATGGAACCGATTATCCAGTGGAAGCTACTTTCCGCCACCAGTGCAGGAACATGCAATACCAAAGGGAGAGGGGAAAGAACGTATCTTAGGGATACCGACCATTCTAGACCGGGTGGCACAGGACATGATAAAACAGGAACTCGAAACAATAGTAGAGCCATTATTTCATGCAAGTTCATTTGGTTACAGACCCAATAAAAGCGCACATCAAGCAATTGAACAATGCGCAAAATATTGTTGGGAGCGATGGTATGTGGTTGACGTAGATATAAAAGGATTTTTCGACAACATTGAACATGAGCGGATGTTAAACATTTTGCGAAAGCTGACAGATAAGAAACACATCTTACTGTATTGCGAACGTTGGTTAAAAGCACCCATGCAGGGCAAAGATGGAACTTTAAAAGAAAGAGCCAAAGGCAGTCCGCAAGGTGGAGTGATAAGCCCTCTATTAGCAAACATCTATCTAAACGAAGCATTTGATAATTGGATAAGCGAAACACAACCAAGAATAGTATTTGAGCACTATGCTGATGATATTGTAATACATACACGCAGTATGGAGCAATCATGGTTCATACTTGATAAACTGAAAGCCCGTTTGAAACAATACGGATTAGAGCTGAGCGAAAGCAAAACAAAAATCGTTTATTGTTACCGAACAGTCCGACAGTTTAAAGAAAGTAAGGACATTCCTGTATCATTTGATTTTCTTGGGTTCACTTTTAAACCAAGAATATGTCAAAAGGAAGGTGGTCAAAAATTCTGGGGATTTCGGCCAGGCATAAGTATGAAAAGTCAAAAACGTATCCTTACAGATTGCAAGAAACTTGCATTTCAAAATTGGATATACATGGACATTTATCAACTATCACAGGTATTAACGCCAAAAATCAGAGGATGGATAAACTATTATGGTAAAGAACGTTTAGGAGATATGCAAAAGGTGTTCAACCTTATTAATAGGCGCATAGCAACTTGGCTTCAAAAGAAGTTTAAATTGAAAACGATAGCACAAGCTTATAACAAATTGAAAAGAATTATCTGCTCATTCCCAACCATATTTGTACATTGGAATTATGGTTTTACGGGTTAACTCTGTCAAGAAGAGCCTTATGAAGCGAGAGTTTCACGTACGGTTCTGTGAGAGGCTCGCGGTGAAATTCCGCTTGCCTACTCGACTTTTTTAAACAACGTTGCCCAATCTGAGAGATACCGTTCTTCAAAAAAATGGAGTTCTCGCAACAGATGGGCAATACATATTTGGTGTTTTTTGACTATGGTTTCAAAATGGCTCTTCCAACAATCATGCACCAATACCGCATTTTTGAAGCCATTTGGGAAATTGGAGATAATTGCCTTTGTGCCCCTGTTGAAGGAAAAGGCAATAAAGGTAAGCATTTGGTTCTGCCATGTCCAAAACCAGCCTTTCTTGCCATTCACCCTGACTCCGGTTTCATCCGAGCCAACAACTATGCTTTCTTCTAATTTTTAAGCTATCTGTTTTATAAGCAATCTCTGCTTTTTTTAGCAAATCGTTCCAATATGTTGCAAATAGCGCCCTGGCTAATTGGCAGGCCACAAATATCTTTGAAATACTCGCTCATTCTTTCAATAGGAAGATATTGGCGCGTGTGCATATAAGCAACGGCAGCTTC
>DYPF01000325.1 GCA_020720105.1 Chloroherpeton thalassium | reverse complement strand
AGGCAATTGCACGTGATGCAAACGGAGATGTAATGGTTTCAACACCAATTCAAATTAGATTAACAATTATTGATGGTTCTGCAACAGGAACAGAAGTTTATCAAGAATTAAGAGCATTAACAACAAATGATTACGGTTCATTTAGTTTTCAAATCGGTAAAAATGCAAATTATGTTACAATCGGAACATTTGATGTTATTGATTGGAATTCAGGTGCAAAGTTCTTGAAAATTGATTACGACCCGACAAACCAATTTAATTGGGCATTGACTTTGGGAACAATAGAATTTGTATCAGTTCCTTTTGCTCTTTCTGCTGAAAGTGTTTCTTTTATAGACGCTTCAAATGCACAAGACGGAGATGTTTTGGTTTATAATTCAACAACTGGAATGTTTGAACCGCAACAAATTACGGCAAACGAAATTGACCCAATTTTTGTAAATTCACCTGCAAACAGTATTTCAAGTTCAAATATTACAAATTGGAATACTGCTTTTGGTTGGGGAAATCATTCAAATGCTGGATACTTAACAAGTTTTACAGAAGTTGATGGCTCTGTTACAAATGAAATACAATCTTTATCTTTGACTGGAAATTCGTTAAGTATTTCAAACGGTAATTCTGTAATTTTACCGACAGGAACAACTTATACAGCAGGAACAGGAATTTCAATTTCAGGAAATACAATTTCAAATTCAGGAGATTTGAGCAACACAAATGAAATTGAATTACCGACACAAAGCGGAAATTCAGGTAAATTTTTATCAACAAACGGAACTTTACCAAGTTGGACAACTGCTTTAACATCAGAAGTTGATGGAAGTATTACAAACGAAATTCAAACTATTTCTTTGTCTGGTAGCACTGTAAGTTTATCAAATAGTGGTGGAAGTTTTACGTTGCCCGATATATCTGCAACAAACGAGATTGAATTACCAACTCAAACAGGAAATTCAGGAAAATTTTTATCTACAAATGGAACTTTACCAAGCTGGACAACAGCATTAACAACAGAAATTGACGGTTCAATTACAAATGAAATTGAATTGCCAACACAGTCTGGAAATAATGGAAAATTTTTATCAACAAACGGAACTTCACCAAGTTGGACAACTGCATTAACATCAGAAGTTGATGGTAGTATTACAAACGAAATTCAAACTTTATCTTTATCTGGAAATTCATTGAGTTTGTCAAATGGTGGTGGTAGTGTCTCAATTCCAAGTTCACAATGGACAACAAGTGGAAATGATATTAATTATAATTCCGGCAATGTTGGGATTGGTTCTACATTCACAACTAATGCTTTATTAAATATAACATCTTCCGAATTTACAAACCTAAACCATATAATGTTTTTAAACCAAGGAACAAATGGAGGAGAATGGTATTTAGGAAATAGTGCTGATCATTTCTCTATTGGTGGTAATAATAAATTCTATTTTTCACCATCCTCTATTTCGGCAGAGGCAAAAGTAGTAATTTATGAAACAGGCGAATTTGGAATAGGAACAACCGAACCAACATCAAAATTACAAGTTGTTGGTTTACATGAATATGCAGATAATGCAGCAGCATTAGTAGCTGGTCTAACTGTTGGTGCATTTTACAGGACAGGTGATTTATTAAAAGTAGTTCACTAAAAATTTTTGAAATACTAAAACCTAAAAATTCGCAAGCTATTTTTTAGGTTTAGTATTTATATTTTTTGTATTTTTGCATTAGATTAAAATAATAAAATTATGCAAACAGCTGAAATAAAATTAGAAATTTTTAGATATGTTGATAGTTTAGATACAACAAAACTTCTTCAAGTTTACGATTTTCTGGTAAAAAAGAAAATAGCTAAAAAAGATTTTTGGGAAAAACTCAACGAATGGCAGAAAAATGACATTGAATTAGGTCTACAAGATTTAGAAAATGGAGAAAAGTATGATTTTGATTTAGTAATGCAAAATTATAAATAAATGGAATACAAAATTACTATTTCAAAACGTGCTAAATCAAATCTTGAAAACGTGATTGAATATTTGAAAGCTAATTGGTCTGAAAGAGTTTTGAAAGATTTTTTAAAAAAGTTACAGAAAAAAACAGATTTGATAAAACAAAATCCGTTAATGTTAGCGAGTTCTGAAATAAAGAACGATGTTCGCAAATGTTTAATTACTAAACATAACGCAATGTATTATTGAATAAAAAACGATGAAATAGAAATTATCACTATTCATGATACACGAAAAGACCCTAAAACATTGAAAATAAATTAATTTGCATAATTGAGTAGGAAGAGAATAAGCTAATCAGCTTATTCTCAGTCCTCTCCCACCACCGT
>DYPF01000050.1 GCA_020720105.1 Chloroherpeton thalassium | reverse complement strand
ATAGAGCCAGATGTAGTGAATGACAAGAAGTATATGAGAATTAAGTTGATGAATCAACCAATGAATTATACAATAGAATTATATAACGAAGATGGCAGAAGATTGAGAAGCAGTAAGTTCACAGGCACAACCGATGAAGTTATCGTTATCAATAATTTACCAGAAGGCGTATACTACATAAAAGTATACAGCACAGCCGGAGACTATTCGATTACACCATACAGAGTTAACGCATTGGAAAGTGAATTAGAATACAAGAGCGAAACTCCATAGTAATTAATTAATTTAGTTCTTTGAAAGATTAGTCCTCACCCCCAAAACGGAAGTGAAAGTCCTCACCCCAAACCCCTCTCCATACTGGAGAGGGGCTTAAAGGAAGGCGGGACACACATTTCTCCCCCTCTCCAGAATGGAGAGGGGGCAGGGGGGTGAGGAAGTCGGGAACCTCCCCCTAACCCCCTCACAGAGGGGGAATAAATGGAAAAATCCCCCTCATTGAGGGGGACGAAAGGGGGAGGAAAAAGAGGATGTTTTAATCAGCACCTCCCCCTAACCCCCTCACAGAGAGGGAATAAAGGAGGAGGAGGCTCTATCAAAAATCAATCGAAGAAGTATAAACAAGAAATATGTATAAATAAAATAAAAGGTAAAATTATGACTAAATCTACAAAAACACTCGGCAAAATTATTGCAATAGCAATGGTAATGTTTATGTTTTTTGGGGCATTAGGCGAGACATTTGCTCAAGATTACGAATTCTCAACAAAATACCGTAGAATGGGCAATAAAATAGGAATCGAGCTATGGGTGAAATCATTGAATACAAGTGCGAAAGCATTAGGATCATTCACATATCCTGTAACTTATAATTCAAGTTTCCTACAGCCAGCAGCGTTAACTTATACAGCATACACAGGCGATAGTGTTAGCTATGATGTGGATCAAGCCAGCCCACTCGTAACCTTGACATCTCCATTCCATAGTACAAATGGATACGGAGCATTGACAATCGTGAATGGAACAGGCTATGCAGAATTCGAAGTAACCTTTAACTCGGGAACAGGATATGTTCCATCAACAAGTGGTCGTGGAACATTTGTAGGACGCATTGAATTTGACATTATCAATTATGCAACATTAGGCATAACTGATATGGCAACAATCGCCGCAAAACAAAGTGGAACACCATCAATAGCAGTAACAGATGTAAATGGCAACGCATTAACTACAGCGGATTTTAATGTAGTTGATGCAACAAATATTGCAATCAAAGGTATTTCGGTTTTAAATCCAAACGGACCAAACGAAGTAGTAAACCGTTACTTCCAATATGAAGCATTGGGCGGCACAATATATGGCTATCCAATATATTTTGAAAGATCAGGTTTAGTAAATACAGCTACACACAGCTACGGCACAGATTATGTTGCATATAATGTTGCATATTCAATAGATGGTGGCTCGACATACACAAATACATTCCGTTTTGCAGAGACAAGTTCCCAAGCAACAGTTGTAAATTATGACAATATTGCAAGTGGCGATATCGAAACAACAACAGGAACATTACCAGGTTATTCAGTAACCAAAGGTAATGGCGACCCAGTTCCAATGAATTGGAAGGGTGTATTACGCGTTATTTGGGAAGGCGATGAATTTTTTGCAACTCGTTCCGAAAAAGGTAGAGTGAAATTTACACAATTATCAACAACTGGACAAGGTGCAGATATTGATAACCGTACTTTAGGAACTACAGTTGGCTCAAGTGAAGCAAACTTTGTATTAGGTAGGACATTCTTTGTACAATTAGATGGTTCAACACAATACTTAAGAACAGCACAAAACTATAGTTTGCCAACACAAATTACAGTTGAAGCATGGGTAAACGTAAATACTTTGGACGTTGATGGCACAGAACCAGGATTGGTAGCAAGTAGTGCAGGCGAAGATTCACCAACGGAAGGTGCATTCTTATTGTATTTGGATAATGGAAAATATCCAGCATTCAGAGTAAGAGAATTCAAAGATCGTGGCTATGATGGCACTTCAATTTACTTAGGTAAAGTCGTAGCAAACGAAGCAATTTCCGCAGTAAGTTCGGATATAGTATTATCAAATGATGCAGCAAGTGAAACTCACAGAAATAACTGGGTACATTTAGCAGGTGTTGTAAATAATAATGTAGTTGAATTATATGTAAATGGACAAAGAGTAGGCAAAACTACAAATACAAAAGCAGTAGATACAAGAATGGCATATTTCGAGCATCCAATCTGGATTGGTGTAAATCCAACAGGTGGAATCGTAGCATCAGACTTAACAAAAGCTGGCTTTAAAGAAGTAAAAATCTGGAGAACAGCCTTAACAGCTGAAGAGATTTTGGAACACGTATCTGGTGTATTAGATCCATCAGGCAACACATATCCATTAGGTGCCTTAGACGATGTAGAT
Source organism: Chloroherpeton thalassium (assembly GCA_020720105.1). GTDB lineage: Bacteria > Bacteroidota > Ignavibacteria > Kapaibacteriales > UBA2268 > GWF2-33-9. Next base: position 11,377 of record DYPF01000050.1, on the reverse strand, counting down.
TCATTGAGAATTTCATTGGATATGTATTATACATTACAAGCAAATCGTAATGATTATGCAACTGATGTAACATTCCAAGATGGTAATAATGTATTAAACCATTATGCGAACGAAACATTGAACAATGATGGTATTGACTATCGTCCTGACCGTCCACACATCAAATTGATTGCTCCATTAGCAGCTGACGGCGCTATGAACAAAGAAGATGACTTATATTCAGTTCGTTGGATTGGATTTGGATTGGGTTCAGTAGCACCAAATTCAAAAGATTTGCAAATAGAATATAGCCGCGATGGTGGCACAACTTGGGCAGATGCATTAGATAATACTTCCGCACCAGCTGGTTTGCCATTAGACGAAGTTGAAATAGAAGATACTTATGCAACTTGGGAACCATATAATAGTGTAACTTATTCTGGTGCATATTCCGACTTACAAGGTTTGGGTAATACAATAGAAACTAATTACACAAAAACACTTAAATTAAGAATTAGCGGTAAAACATCAAATAATCAAGATGATATCTATGATATGAGCGATGATTTCTATGTAGCACCATATTTCACATTACGTAATGGTGGAACAGCAGAAATTTATGTGCCTGGTTCAACTGACTTTAACTTAAGCCGTGGCGTTTCCTTTATTGAAATGTGGGTTTATCCAGAAGTATTCCCAACAGCTGGTAATTATTATACATTAGCAGAAAAAGGTAATGGAACAAATACACATTATTCATTAAGATTAACAAGTGCTGGTTTATTGCAATTTGTATTGACTGATGCAAACGGAACAACTCACACTGCAACAAGTGATGCTACAAAACCATTAGTAACTCCAAATGAAACATTATTAGGTAAAGTTTGGTCTCACATTGGCGTATTAGTTAATTTAGCTAATGGAACAGGAACAAGCAATATTCGTTTCTATATTGATGGTATGCCACAAACAAGTGATGCATTAACTACTCAATTAGGTACAAACATCACAACAAATGTATCAAATACATATCCATTATACATTGCATCTTCAGCAGTTGGAACATCAAACTTCGTAGGTGAAGTTCGTGAATTCCGTTATTGGAATGGCTATCCAGCAGATATGCAAATTTCTGGTGTTGAAAGCCAAGCAAACCCAACAGATTTAACTAAATTCATCCAAGGTGGATTAACAAGTTATGCAAAAGACTTTTTAACTACTCCTTCAAATTATCAAAAGAACTTAGTTGCTGCTTTTGCATTCGCTGGGGGCTCCTTTGTTAACAATGGCTGGTTTAAGTCATTCTCTTCAACTGATTCTGACCATCAAGCAATTATGGTGGGCGAGGTTGGTTTGACTTCTTCTGGTGCAAGCTATCAAAGTACAAGACCATACATCAAATTAGTAGAACCAATCTTACAACAAGAAGTTGCAAACACAACAACTGATTTAAGAGTTCGTTGGGTAGGTTTCCACTTTGATGAAACTTCATTCCGTGAAGGAAGTAATGCATTGAACCAAAACTCTGACTTATCTTATGGTTTGTTCGGTGGTGGTGGACAAGTAATCCAACCTTACCAATATGTTGCAAGTGATAAATACGCTGCTGCTTATACTAACTCATTAGAATTAGGAACATCAACAAGTTTATATCGCTTCCCAGGTACAAGTGCAACTCCACAATATGCTGGTTCATTGAATGTTTACATTGCTGACCCAGATGCAAACAATGACGAAACTTATAATGACCAAGCTCCTTTGGCTGCTTCATTGACTAACGCTCGTTTAAGATTACGCGGTCGTTCAACTATGAATGCTTTAATTCCTTGGGAATATACTGATGTTATCACATTAGAAACAGAAGGACCTGTATTTACAATTACTCCTCCTTCAAACTTCACAGTTCGTGCTTTATTGGAAGGTTTCCATCAAGGTAGCAATAACAATATTACAAATGCTGGTTCAACTTATGATGCATTAGGTGTAAAAGTGTCATTGTATTCCGAAAGTGCAGGCCAACCTAACACATTAGTTGCAACTAAAGAAGGAACAGGCTATATTACTGCTCAACCTTCAGCTTTAGATCCAACTACTCGTGGCGTTGATGGTTCTTACTTTGCAGACTTACCATTTGTATTCACAACAATTAATGATGGTAATTACTTTGTAGTAGTTGAACATTTGAACCACTTACCAGCTATGTCCCGTTTTGCTGCTCCATTCTCATTTGATGGTGATAATTTGAGCACTTGGAAATTAGAATCTGGTTGGGATTTCCAATCTTGGGGACAAGTTTCAACTCCAACTGCTAATAATTATATGCAAGTATCCACTGACGATATTTATTCCGGTACTGGTTTATATTCAGCTTATGGTAGCCACGAAATTAGTTCAAGTATTGTTGGTTACGACCAAACTTCATTGAACTTCTCTGCTGGTCAAATTAGCTCAACTTCAAATCGTATGGCTGGCTTGGTTGCTGGTGATACTTATCGCGATGGTCAAATAAACGCATTAGACCGCGTATTAGTTCGTGCTGATATTGGTTCTTCAGTATATCGTTCAGATGTTACTGGTGATGGTTTAGTAAATGCTATCGACCGTGATTTGACTGATAGAAACTCAAATAAGATTACTCGTTTGAATGATCTTGGTGTAGTTAGCTATACTGCTACTCCTTCTGTTTGGAGCTGGATTGCAACAAGTGATCCTTTAGAAGCAGTTTCTCCATTAAATCCAACTCGTTCAGAAGAAATGAACAATGCTGCAAAAGTATTCGTTGCTAATGGTTCAAAATATGCTGATAAGAAAAACAATAACTATGCATTACAAGGTGGCTTAAGCTATAAAGTAATGGGTAGCACTGAAAAAGTTGGCGATATCATCAATGTTACTTTATACTTACAAAATACTGGTGGCGATTGGGCTCCTGGTAACTGTACATTCGGTATTACTTACGAAACAAATAAACTTGAATATGTTGAATTAGAAAACACTAACGACAATCCATTTAACAATTTCTCAAACAAAGGTTATTCAGAAGCTTATTCTGGTCCAACTAAAGATGGAAACAATCCAATTGCTAACTTAAGAACAATCGAAATCGACTATGATGGTTATGCTCGTCCAGAAGGTGTTGCTGTACCAAATACTTGGACTAAATTAGGCACATTGAGCTTCAAGGTTGCTAATCCTTCAACTCGTTATGAATTTGGCTGGCACGAAATTACTGCTGTATTAACTACTGATGGTCGTATCATCACTGGTGATGGCGAATTCTTACCAATTGAAACTATCGATGTAGTTAGAACTGTTAGCGTGATTTCACCAAACGGTGGCGAAACTTGGAGAGGCGGTAAATTCTATACAGTAACTTGGGCTTTACCATCAGACGATGCTTTCGGCAACTTGGAATATTCCGATAATGCTGGTGCAACTTGGAACGCAATCAATATCGAACCAATTTCATTAATGAGTGGAAATTATGACTGGAAAACTCCAGAAATTAATTCTAACAAGTGCTTAGTTCGTATCGTTGATACAAGAAACAATAACGAAATCGACAGAAGTGATGCATTGTTCTCAATTAGCGAAGATGTAATCAAGATTACTCGTCCAGCTTCAACTGATCCAACTTACAAATTTGGTAAGTCAGATTATATCGAATGGGCTATGGAAGATATGACAACTATTCGTTTCGAATTCAGTGCTAATGGTAAAGACAATTGGTATTCCGTAACTGGTCCTATCAGCTCACGCTTATTGCAAACTAAATGGGACATCCCAGCAGTTAATACTAAAGACGCTGTTGTTCGTATGGTTGATGTTAATACTGGTAAAATCTTAGCTTATTCAACTCCATTTAGAATTTTGGGTGGATCTGCTACATTTATCAATCCTAAGAAAGGTCAATTGGTTAAATGTGGAAACACTGAACCTGTTCGCTGGACTTATGAATTTATTGACAAATTCGACTTACAATTATCAGTTGATGGTGGTAACACTTGGGATTATATAGCAAAAGAAGTTAATACTTTGAAAGGCGTTTACCAATGGAAAGTGCCACAAGTTAAGACAGAAACAGCTATTATCCGTGCAATTTGGAACGGACAAGAAGATATGGAATACGGACGCACTGGTATATTCCGCATCGAATGTGATGGTATCGGAGCAGTTGATGAGTTAGTTGATATGATTAACTTCTTGAACGAACCAGTTCCTAATCCATTCGCTGACGAAGCAAGAATTAGCTTCAACTTGTCAAACCCAACTAAGGTAACTGTTAAAGTTTATGATATGACTGGTGAATTGATTGCAACATTAGTAGAAAATACTGAATTTGCTGCAGGCACACATAATTTGTCATTCAACGGCATTAACTTACCAGCTGGTGTTTACATCATTCGTATGAATGCTGGAACAATAGTTGATACAAAAGAATTGATCCACGTGAAATAATTCTTAAGTAAAACAACAAACAATTACAGGCTGCTGTCCACCAAAAGGGCAGCAGTCTTTTTTTTGTGGAAATGAATATTGCACATATTGGGTTAATCAATAGCCCACAAATTCATTCGTGGGGGTGTTGTGTTGAAATTGTCATTACGAGTTCCGATTTATCGGGACGAAGCAATCTAAAAAGCAATTTGAGAATGTTCGGTTGTCATTTCCGTGAAAACGGGAAGCCACTGCCATAGCGGATTTATAGATTCCCACTTTCGTGGGAATGACAAGAGATGAGAATTTACGGGAATGACAATAAAGGTTTTATCAATAAATAAAGGAATTTAGATAATATGAAATAAAAAATTTATTAAATAATTTCTTTTTTAACGATTTATTTATTAATTTTGCATGAAATTATGAAATATAAAATTATGAAGAATAAAATAAAATTTTCTATATTGATAGTTGCTTTGCTTGCCATTTCAAATATTGCTTACCCTAAGAACTATTTTATCAGCTCTACAGGTGATGATTCTGCGACTGGGAACACTGTTCCAACAGCATGGAAAACGATAGAAAAACTGAATAGTATAGATATTAACCCTGGGGATAGAGTTTTTTTCGAAGGCGGAAAAACATTTTATGGAAGTATTTTCTTATTAAATACTGATGCGAATGATGCTTCCAATACTGTTGTTATTACTTCTTATGGCAATCAAAAAGCAACAATCAATTCGGGAGCAAACTATGGATTTTATGCATATAATACTCAAGGTTTTACTTTAAGAGATCTAATTTTTGAAGGTTCAGGAATGTCAACTAACACAAATGATGGAGTTGTCTTATATGCAGATATTAGTGGTGATGTTAAATTATTCAATATTTCTTTAGTAAATTTAGAAATTAAAAATTACGGCAAAACCGGCTTAGTCGTTGGTTCATATAATAAGCTTACTGGCTATCACACTCTTTTAATTGATAGTGTAAAAGTTCATGATGTTATGGCAAATGGTATTGTTACCTGGGCAGAATATAATCAGACCGGAATAGATGCTGCTCACCATGATATTGCAATGAAAAATTGCGAGGTTTATAATATTCCGGGTTTTCCGGACTCAACATCTCATAAGGGCTCAGGAATTATAATGGGAGATGTTAACAGCGGTATAATTGAAAATTGTGTAGCATATAATAATGGAGAAGGTAATACACATTGTGGAGGTCCAGGTGGTATATGGGCTTGGTCATCCAATAGAATAACAATACAATTCTGCGAAAGCCACCATAATCATTCGGGTGCCGGATGCGATGGTGTTGGATTTGATTTAGATGGCGGAGTTACTAATTCAACACTTCAGTATAATTATTCTCATGATAATGATGGCTCCGGCATTTTATTAGGACAATTTGAAAATGCCAAGTCTTGGTTCAATAATGTTGTAAGATACAATATCAGCGAAAATGATGGTAGGACAAATGGTGGCGGGATTACCTTATTTAAAGGACCAAACACAACTTTTGAAGGTTTGAAAGTATATCATAATTCAATTTATTTAACAAATGCAACAAATAATATCGATAAATCTTTTGGGGTATTTTCAATAATTGATTGGAATACTGGAATTAATGGAGTTGAAATCTATAATAATATTTTCCAGACTAAAGGCAATGTTCCTTTGATAAGTATCCCTAAAGGATATAATCCTTATTTTGCAGGTAACCTTTATTGGTCAAGCGGGGATACTTTTAAAATAAACTATCAAGATAAAATATACTCAGACTTATCTGAATGGAGAAGTTCAACCGGGAATGAAAAGATAAAATCATTGCAAACAGGAATTGTTGCAGACCCAATGCTGATTAATCCGGGCAAAGGAGAAATTGTATATCCAAAATCACCCGATAAACTTAATGCATATTCTTTAGCAAATAATTCCCCTGCAATTAATGCAGGACTTGATTTGAAAGCTCAATTTGGAATTGATTCTATCTTTAGAGATTTCTTTAATAATAATGTGCCTATTGGCAATGCACCTGATATTGGTGCTTATGAAAGTAGCTTTATTACATCAATTAATGATATTGTGACAAAAAGGAATGTAATTAGTTCAATTATTGTTAATCAAAGCGAAATCTTAAAATATTCTTTATCTAAAAACACTCATTCAATTGAAATGTTTACAATTGATGGTGCATTAGTATGGAATTTGTATGTATTCAATGAAAATATAATTGAAATCCCAACTAATGAATTAAATCGTGGATACTATTTTCTAATAATTCAAAATGATGATTTAAAAAAGGATATTAAGAAGATATTAATTGAGTAAAAAGAAGTATTAGGAAAAGTTGAAAATTTGTTATTGTATTTGAAAAAAAATCGTTAAATTTGATTGAAAATAATTTGGTTGATGATGTTTTGTATAAAAAATTATCAAACTTACCTCCTAATATCAAAAACGAATTGTTAGAGTATATGGAATTCTTGATATATAGAATCAACATTAAAGAGTCAAGAAAGCATCCTAAAGCAGGCTGTATGAAAGGGATGTTCGCTATGTCAGATGATTTTAATGAGCCCCTGGAATGTTTTAATGAATATAGAGTAAAAACAACCAACAATTATAGGCTGCTGCCCACCAAAAGGGCATCAGCCTTTTTTTTTATGTTGTTATAGATGAGTCCGTCTCATAAGTCAGCTTTGGTGTCATTCCCATCAGCACGAAAGTGGGGAAAGTGGGAATTCATAAATCTTCTCTATTAGTGGATTCGCGTTTGTACGGGAATGACAGGTGATAAACAAAAACCTTCCGAAAGGTTGGTATCTTCGGAAGGTGATTATTTTATTATTAAAAAACTCTTATTTAAAACTTCTTTGGAATGAAGTCATGCTGCCCATTCCCAAAATGTCGATTCCTCTCCGAGATTCTGTAAGTGAAATTTCGTTATAATCGTGTCTTTCATAAGCGCTAATATGAGCAGGTTCGTTATGTGTTGTTTCTCGTGGTGGATTGCCCATTTGGTTTGCAATTCTATGAATTGCAGGAATTTCGTAATCTTTTAAGTCATCACCAGTTGGGATTGCATTAGGTTTTGTAACTTGACTTAATGTATAGAAATGATTATTAGCAACTTTTTCGTCTTGACTTGTAAAACTTCTTATATTTATTGGTTTAAGAGTATTATTAGTTTGTGGTTCATTTCTAACTTTTATCCCTTTTGGAGAATTAACAACGGATTCTTCGCCAAAAATATTTTTTTGAGCTTTCCCATTTTGTTCGTTTTTATTAGCATTCATATTTGGAAAACCAGTTGCAATTACTGTTACGCTAATTTCATCTGAATCAGTATTAGTATTTACTAAACCTTGAATTGAATTTACATTTGTACCAGTCAATTCTTGGATAGTATTTGCAATAATCTGAGGCTCGGAAATCTTTAAGCTTTTACCATAAGAAATATTTATCAATAAACCTGTTGCACCTTCTATCGAAACATCGTCTAACAAAGGTGATTTTATTGCTTTTAGCGCAGCTTCCTTTGCTCTATTTTCGCCAGAGGCTTTACCGATACCAATCAACGCTTGACCGGCATCTTTCATAATTGTTCTAACGTCAGCGAAATCTACATTAATTTTACCAGATATATTGATAATATCCGAAATTCCACGTGTGGAATCGAAAAGCACATCATCAACTAAACGAAATGCTTCTTCCATCTCTGTTTCCTTAGAAGATATTTCCAAAACTTTTTGGTTTGGAATAGCGATTATTGCATCAACAAATTTTTTAATTTCTTCTATTCCTTTTTTTGCTGATTCGTTGCGAGGTTTTCCCTCAAAATCGAAAGGACGAGTTACGATGGCAACTACTAAAGCGCCAGTTTCCTTTGCAATTCGGGCAACTACAGGTGCTGCTCCTGTTCCAGTGCCACCGCCCATACCGCAAGTAACGAAAATCATTTCGGCACCTGCTAATATTTCTGCAATTTCGGTTTCGCTTTCGTCAGCAGATTTGCGTCCAATTTCAGGATTGCTTCCGGCGCCGAGACCTTTTGTAAGTTTTAGTCCAAGTTGAATTTTATTTGGTGTGTTAACGTTTTTGAGCGCCTGTGCATCAGTATTTGCAGCAATTAATTCAACACCTTGAATATTGCCATCAATCATTCTTTGAACAGCATTACATCCACCACCGCCAACACCGATAACTTTAATTTTGGCTTGAAGTAAATCGCTATTATCGAGATCAATAGAAATATGGTTTCCATTTGACATAGTTTTCCCCCACTATATTAATATTTATTTATTTTCTCAATCTTTTTTAAATAAATTAAAATTGCTCAAAGATTTTTTTAAACTTTGAAGTCAATTTTTCCTTTATGCTTTCTTTTGGAACATTTTCGTTATTCTCATCAACTTCGGCTTTCTCATCAGTATTAATGCTCGATTCCGAACTAACAGATTCTACTTGCGATGAATCAATCTTGTTTTTTTCGTAAACATTTCTCTGATATTTATCTTCATTAGTAGAAATCGAAACAAATCTTGATTGTTCCCGTTCTTTTTCCTGTTCGATTTGTTTTTCCTGCTCTTTCTGCTTCTCTATTTTAAAAGAAATATTCTCATTAAATTTTTCGAAACTATACATTGCCAACCCAACTGCTGTTGCATAAATTGGATTTTCAACTTCGGGGGCAAGTCCACGAGATGAAATCATCTTTGGAAATCCCAATCTAACAGGTAAGCCGAATATATTTGCTGCAAGTTGTTCTATTCCCGGCAATAAACTTGTGCCACCAGTAAGTACAATACCTGCTTTTAGTTCTTCTTTAATTCCTGCTTGTTCTAATGCTAAATTAGCAAACATTAGAATTTCTGCCATACGCGACTCTAATATTTCTGCTAAATATTTTCTTTGGAATCGCTTTGGGCTGCTTCCTGCAATTCCTGGCATTTGTAACTCATCGCTACGGTGCATTGTCTCTACATAGCAATGTCCGTGATCGCGCTTAAGTCTTTCTGCATCCGATTTAACAATCCCGATAACAGTTTTAATATCGCTTGTTAATTGATCGCCACCAAATGCAATAACTTCTGTATGTCTAATGATGTTATCAACATATACTATTATTTCGGAGGTACCTGCTCCAATATCAATCAAAGCAATACCTACTTCTTTTTCGTCTTCTTGCAGAACAGCATAACTGCTTGCCAGAGAGCTAAGAATAATGTTTTCTAACTTCAAGTTAGTTCGATCTAAACATCTGTAAACATTATCAAGTGAAGTTGTTGTGGCTGTAACAACATTGAATTGTGATTCAAGACGAACTCCACTCATTCCAACTGGGTCAGTTCCGCCATCTTGGTCGTCAACAAAATATTGTTGTGGAAATAAATGAATTATCTTTTTATCAATGGGAATAGGCATTCTTGATGCTTCGTTCATCAATCTAACAACTTCTTCCTTGGTGATTTCTTTTTGTGGGTTGGTGGAACTAATTACGTGATTCTTTATAGTGCCTTTAATATGTTCACCCGAAATACCAACAGTAACAGTATCAATGTCAAAGTTGCATTGCTGACGAGCAGAATTTACAGCATCATTTATTGCTTTTACTGTTCTATCTATGTTAACAATAACACCACGGCGTATGCCATCGCTTTCGGCTATCCCCAGTCCGATTACTTCTATCTTCTTGCGCGAAGCATCAGGAGTAGAAATCAAAGCGCAAACTTTGGAACTTCCAATGTCGAGTGCCATTTTTACCGGTAATGCATATTCTTCCAATTTGTCCCCCAACAAATAAACTAATTAGTTACAACTTGATTTGACCATCGTAAATCAATAAAACTTGGTTTAATTTCCAGTTCTTTCAAAATTGTATTAAAAAATATTTCAAATTTAAGAAATTTTTCTTCGATAGAAGTTAAATTTCCTACTCTAACTACAATATTATCTAAAATTGTAAAACAAACCCCCTCTTTGTCCCACCAAATATGTCTAGCTTTAACTTCTAATTTCTCTAATAAATAGTATTTTTTTAAAAATTTTGCTAATTCTATATAATTATTATTTTTTTGATTATTATCATTACTGATATTTTTTGGGATTTTGGCAAAATCAATAGTTGGCAAATTAAATCCAACTCGTACATCACCTTTTTTGATCATTTCACCGCTTTCAGTCAGGTAATACTCAATGCCGTTCTCGTCTTTTCCTTTGGCTAAAATATTCTTAACATCAAGTGAAATAATAATTTTATTTGGATAATTCGTATTGAAATCGCATTTATTAATAAATGGATTCTGCAAAATTAAGTTTCTGATAAATTCATAATTTAAAGAATTGGAATTATTTGTAAGTACATACTGATAAATCTTATTCTGTATTTTGGTTTTTGATAAGTATTTATTGCCTGTAATTTTAATTTCGGTGATGGGCTGGTTGGATTGCCAATAATTGGAATAAATAATCATACCAATGACTAATAAAATTGGTACGACAAAAAGCAAATAGATACGTAATTTGCTCTTAGGAATAGAATCCCTAATATTATTTATTTCCCCCATTACTAATGCTACTTTATATGTTAATCTTGTAAAATATAGATTATTACTTTGTAAATTTGCGAACAATAGCTTATTTTTCTACATTTTTTACAACATAGAAAAAGTTTTTCAAAAAGTGCGACTTTCCTATATTCAATTTAAATAAAAAAAATTAATTTAACAAGATTTTTTTATTTATTTTGATAAAAAAATTAAAATAAATTAAAAAGTCGTGGCTATTTTACTTTTTTTCCCTAATCTCCATCTCAAAAGTGGAAGAAATCTACAAATAAATTTTTCCTCACCCTAAATCCCACTCACTGAGGGGGCAAGGGGGAGGCTCTGAAATAAAAATCTACAATGATATGGGCGAATTGATGTTTACTACCCCGTCTCTTCGAGCCA
>DYPF01000049.1:3525-13834 GCA_020720105.1 Chloroherpeton thalassium | reverse complement strand
AGAAATGGCTACTCAAAAGGTAGCCATTTTTTTTAGTAAATTCAGTTTTTGCTTAATAAGAATAGTTTTTGCTCTACTAAGTGATTATAATATATTCGTAAGTCTTTATTTTTTATTTCATAATTTGCAAATAATCAACTTATGAGACAGCCTCTACGCAAGATTAAATTCATTCCCATTTAACCAAAAAATCCTAAATAACTATAGAAATGCCAAAAAAAAGGACCGATTCGTCCTTTCCCTTGACCGATTTGTGCTTCCGTTGTACTACGAAGGCGTGATTTGATTGTACGAAAAGGCATTTCTGTTTGATTAGTTGAATTTTATTCTTATACTTTTTCGGATAGTTCTAACCAGCGGGTTGTGATTGTGTCGAGTTTGCTGTTTAAATTATGCAATTCATTGGATTTATCCTCAACAATTTTATAATCTTCAATGTATGCGTTCAATTCGCTATTCAATTCGGCAATACGATTTTCTAATTGATTTATTTCAACTTCTATTTCTTCTAATTCTCTTTTTTCCTTATAACTTAACTTGTTTGAATTAGGAACTTTTTTATTATTATTTTTAGAATTATCATTGTAAGAGGGCTTAGCATCTATTTTGTTTGCATTCTTATTGATTAATTTTTTCTCTAAATAAGAGGAATAATTCCCAGGATATTCTTTGATTAAACCATTACCCTCGAATGACCAAATAAATTCAACGCATCTATCCAAAAATGCTCTATCGTGCGAAACAATTAATAACGTACCAAAAAAATCATCAAGGTAATTCTCCAAAACATTCAGTGTATCAATGTCAAAATCATTTGTGGGCTCGTCCAATAGCAGAACATTTGGGTTAGTCATAAGCATTCTAATTAGTCCAAGACGCTTTTTCTCACCACCCGAAAGTGTATGCACGTAAGAATTATGGCGATTGCGAGGAAACAGAAATCTATCAAGCAATTCTTTTGGAGTAATTTTCTTATCCCGACCAAAACCAACTTTGATAAATTCAGCAATTTCTTGCAGCGAACCAATAACAGTTTTGCTATCATCTAAAGAATCATTTTCCTGCGAGAAATATCCAATTTTCACAGTTTGTCCCACCTTACAATCACCCTTTGTGGGTTGTATATCGTCTGTAATTATCTTCAAAAAAGTGGATTTACCCGAACCATTCGGACCAATAATACCAATTCTATCATTTTGCTTTGCGATATAAGTGAAATCGTCAATCAGTACTCTGCCCTCAATTTCAAAACCAAGATTGTGCATCTCGATAACTTTGCTGCCGAGAAAAGATTTGCCGAGTTCGATTTTAATTTTCTTTTGTTCAACAAAACGAATATCATCTTTCAGCTTTTCTGCCCAATCAATCCTGCTTTTTTGTTTGGTTCGGCGGGCTTTTGCACCTTTAGAGAGCCATTCTAACTCTTGACGATATTTACTTTCATTGTGTTCGTTGGTTGATTTTTCGGTTTGCAATAAAATTTGCTTTTGAATCAAGTAATCCTCATAATCACCTGGATAAGAAATCAACTTTTCAAAATCAAGTTCGATAATTCGCGTGGCAACATCGTCTAAAAAGTATCTATCGTGAGTAACAAAGATTATCGAAAGGTTGGACGCAGAAAGTTCATTCTGTAACCACTGCACAGTATCGGCATCAAGATGGTTTGTGGGCTCGTCAAGTATTAATAAATCTGGATTGGAGATTAATATTTTTGCGATGGCAATTCTTTTCTTCTCTCCACCCGAAGCAGAGTGAAGGGATTTTGAGAAATCAGTAATGCCAACTCTTTGTAAGATTTGCTTTGCTTTCGATTCGATATCCCAGCCGTGCAATCCATCAATAATGTGGGTGAGTTCGGAAACTCGTTCTAAATTGGGGTTGGTGCGTTCGATTAATTCGTGATATTCTTGGAAAGCATTATGCACTTCGGGTAAGCCACTCATAACATAATCCAAAGCAGTGTCCTCGTATTCGTATTCGGTAGTTTGGTTTAAAAATTCAATTTTGATTGCATTACTTTTTACAACTTCGCCAGTGTCGGGAGTTTCGAGTGATGCGATAATTTTAAGTATTGTGGATTTGCCCGCGCCATTCCGACCAATCAGTCCAATTTTCTCACCTTGTTCCATTCCAAAGGACAAATTTTGGAAAAGAAGTTTTTCGCCAAAGGATTTTGATAAGTTATTTGCAGTTAGAATTGTCATAATTGCTATAAAACGTTTAATTTTGATAATTGTTTATAAAGTAATGTAAATAATCTTTTTTCAAATAAAATTCAGTTATATGAGAGAAAGAATTTTAATTATTTCAATGTTTATGTTGTTAAGTTTGCATATTTTTGCACAAAGCAACACAATTATTGGAAGTGAAAGTCATTATTCAAATTCAAAACCTTGGACACGCTATTGGTGGTTTGCATCTACAATTACTCAAGAAGATGTTAAATATAATTTAGATTGGCTAAAAGAACACAATTATGGTGGTGTCGAAATTGCTTTTGTCTATCCGTTGAATAGGTTTAATCCAAAGGATACTTCGTACACTCCTCGCCAAGAATGGCTTTCGATTGAATGGACTGAAATTGTGAAATGGACAATGAATTATGCTAATTCGATTGGTTTGGGTTGTGATTTAACTTTTGGGACGCTCTGGCCCTTTGGTGATTCGCAAGTTAAGTTTCACGAAGCTACACAAAAATATGGAGAACCTGATTGGCGTCAAGAAATTCGATTAACTTGGGAACATCCAAAAACAGGGTATGTTATTGACCATTTGATGCAAGTGCATTATCAACCCTATTTAGATAGGCTATTGAAGGCATTCCCAAAAAGTAATCAGGCAAACCAGACGGCATATTTTATTGATAGTTGGGAAGTGGAAACCGAAAAGTTATGGAGCGATGACTTTTCTGCTAAGTTTTTAGAGAAAAATGGCTATGATATTACAAAATATATGGATTCAATTTATAATCCGACTAACAAACATCAATTATATGATTATATGTCCTTAGTTTCGGAGAAAGTTCTTAATTTTTATTATCATTTCGATTCAACTTTGAATTCAGTTGGTGTTTTGTCTCGTGGGCAGGTTTCTGGTGCTCCTTGTGATTTAATTTCCGGATATGCTTTGTTGGATATTCCCGAAGGAGAATCAATGCTATTTGAACCAGAATTTTGTGCAATTCCTGCTTCTGCTGCAATGCTATCAAATAAAAAAGTAGTAACATCGGAAACATTTACTTGCTTATATGGCTGGCCCCGCGATTATATTCGCGAAGAACAAACAGCAGACTTGAAATTAGTAGCAGATGCTTTATTTGCGAATGGAATTAATCAAATAATATGGCATGGCAAAGCACATAATCCTACCAATTCAGATACAGTGAACTTTTATGCAACTACACATATTGGAGAAAAGGGAAATTTAGAACCTGAAGTAACTCAATTTAACAATTACTTAGAAAAAGTATCATCTTATATGAAGAAGGGACACACATATTCAGATGTAGCAGTATATTTACCCACTGAAGATGCATGGATAAATGGAATAATGCCTAAGGAAAAACAATTTAAGTGGGCTTGGGGATATTATGAAATGCGTTATGTGTATTTTCCAGAAGAATTGAACGGATATAATCCCACTTGGATAAATGGGGAGTTTTTGGAGAAAGCAAAAATTGAAAAGAATCATTTCATTATTGGTGATAATAAGTTTGATTTGCTATATGTTGATGTTAAGTTTCTTGATTATTCTGTTTTGACAACACTGCTCAAATTTGCAGAAGCAAATATTCCAATTGTATTAAAAGAATTACCAATAAATCCAAGTGCAGTTGAAAATAGTGGTTACGAAGATTTAGTTGCAAAATTGAGGAATTATCCAAACGTTTCAGTTGAAATACCAAAAAATATTACAAAGCTTGTAATTGGAAAAGAGATTCCAAAATTTTGGAGTAGGGTAGAAGGCAATAAATTAATTATCTTTTTTCCAAATCCAAAGTCAAATTTTCTGAAATTTCCAATGGAATATGGACAATCACTTCAAAAAATTTCAATAAACAAAAAAATTGAATTAAATTATAAAGGGAAAAAGTATCAATTAGATTTGGCTTTTGAACCTTATCAATCATTGCTTTTTGAAATTGAAGACGGAAAAATTGAACAAATTGACATTAAATTTGTTCCTTCTGAACCAAAAGTAAAAACACGACCAGAGGGCTACAAAGCACCTTGGTTAGTTGAATAGATATTTAAGTGTTTTCATTAGGTAATTCTTCTATAACAAAATTATCATTTGTGTAAATACAAATTTTTGCTGCAACCTTTAAACTTTCTTCAACGATTTCTCTCGGAGATAATTGTGAATGTTTAAGCAGAGAAATTGCAGAAGAATAAGCATAATTACCACCTGAACCAATTGCAATAACTTGCTCTTCGGGTTCAATTACATCTCCAGTGCCACTAATGAGGAAAATATTAGTGTTATTCATTACAATTAGCATAGCTTCCAAACGACGTAAGTATCGATCAGTACGCCAATCTTTGGCAAGTTCGATAGATGCTCGTTGTAAGTTTCCACGATGTGCTTCCAATTTTTCTTCAAATCGTTGCAATAATGTGAATGCATCAGCGGTTGCACCAGCAAATCCAGTCATCACTTTACCATCATAAAGTGTGCGAACTTTACGGGCATTGCCTTTCATAACAGTATTGCCAAAGGAAACTTGACCATCTGCGCCAATAACTGCTTTACCGTCCTTAATCAGACCGATAACAGTTGTGGAATGAACTTCGGGATAAAAATTTGTTGTATTTTTCATATTAATATTCTCGTTTAAAAGGTATAAACCAATATTCACCAATGCTAATATCCACTATTAACTTACCATAATATTCACCAACTAAACCATTATTAGTTGATCCACGTTTTGCAAAAACAAGAGCAACATCTAATAAACCATTATCGGCAAAAGGCATTCCCATACCATAAGTTAATTTGTATTCATTGATTGGATTATTATTTACTGTATAATACATTTTATTTACTGCAAAGCCAAATTTGTAATCAATTTGGTCAAAATAAGGAGCTCTATTATTTTGATTTCCATATCGGATAACTCCAAATGAAATTTCGTTTCCATCATTAAAGGTAGCTAAAGTTGAATTTGTATAATTGAAATCCTTCATTAAAGAAACTTTATAATCAGCTCCAATTTGGAATTTACCTGTAGAATAAGAAACGCCAATTCCATAGAATTTAGCAGAATTAACTGTGAAATTTGACGAAAAAGAAGTATCACCAATCAAATCTGATCCTTGATATGCCGTTCTTTCTACATCTAATTCGCCTAAGTCTGAAAAGAAACCACCTACTGAGAAATTCTTGTAATTATAATACAAACCAAAATTATAGCCAATTCCATCAAAAATATCTTCGTTTTCGTAGTAATTAGTGAATGTATAAACATCGGGATAGTCAATAATATTTGTGTATTTAATATTTCCAAAATTCTTTTTGATTGTTCCACCAATATGTAAATTATCAAAAACTTTGCCTGAAAGGGAGAAATATAATGATGAAATACCACCAGAACCTTGATATGTGGAATAACCAGAAACAGTTTGATTATCAATAATTGTCTGGAAAGTTTTTGCAATCAAGAAATTTACTTTTGTGGTTGGAGTTAGTCCAATTGAAGCTGCAATTTTGCGAGATGTATCAAACACAAATGATGCAGAGATAGCGTTAATTCCACCATTATTTTGTAGTAAGGAGGAAGTATTATTTTCAGATGCACTTTGAGTAAATCGGTAGCCAACTTGCAACCTTGTAGTTCCTAAGAGTGAAAGTAGAGCTGGATTTTGAGAATTCATTGCATAAACTGAAGGAATGGCAATTGATGTGCCAGCAATTGCTTCGTAATTAGCTGAAATAGAATTATTGAAGTCACCAATGCCAAAAATAGAATAATTAGAGCCACCTTGAGAGAAAGCAAAAGATACTGAGCTAAAGAAAATCAAAAATAAAGTTAACTTTTTCATTTTTTTTGCCTTATTTAGGTTGTCTAAGTGAATATATAATTCTAATTTTTGGTCGTTTATTTGTATCTGGATCATTGAAACTGTGAAATACCATTCTATCTAAGCGATTGTACATAGATTCGAAGTCCGAACCGCTGAATTGCAATTTGCCTTTTCCAGTATGTCGGTTCCAAGTTTCAGCAGCCGAAGTTGTGCTTGGGCAATAATATTTTGTAAAGTTTGTATCGCTTGCCTGAGCATAATAGTAATAACTACCGTAAATTCCTTGTGTGGAATCGCTTACAAAATCTATTTGAAAAGTTTCATCTTGCTTGTAGTTGCCAAAAACAGATTTTTCCTTATTAAGAGTAAATTGCATTTCCATTTTACTAATACCAGAAAATTTTGGTATCATTGATAAATCAAAAGATAAGTTAGTCCTAGTATCCAATCCACCTTGAATAACAATATCATTTGTATCAACATTTTTATTTTTGATAAAAGTTGTGTTGATGGAAGTGTAAAGGAATAGTGTATCAATTTCGCCTAATTTATTTTTGAATATTCCTCTGATAATAGGTGAAATATTTGTATAACCAACACCTTCGCCACCAAAGGAATAAATTACATTCGAGCTTGATTCGGGTAACAATGCAATTCCCCAATTTACAATAGCTATATTAGTGTCAGGCTGGATTTGTAACCATTCTGTAAGGATTTTGGGATCAAATTTTACTGAGATTGATGCCATTGTATCCTTCAATGTTATTTTTTCAGCATAAGATCCAAGTTTGTAGGAAATCATTCCTTGTGCGTTAATCGAATCCCAGTTTGCATTCAGAGACCAATAGTTTTCCACTTTATGCAAATTGAAAGCAAAAGAAGGACTATTTGTATCGCCAATGGCATATCTTTTAGGGTACATAAACATTTCAGTAGAAATAAAATCTTCAGGTTTTAAGTAACTTAGCGAATCTGGTATTTTGCCAAATCTTAAAACAGAGATTGTTTCAAAATTATCAGTTTTACCAACATAAAAGTAACCTGTATTAGAATTATTAGGCGAATAGTTAAAATTTGAATGATTAACTAATAGGGTTGTGTCGGTTTGGGATATCACAATTATCCCAAGAGAATCGCTAACCAAATCATAAGCAATATCAGTAGGTTTTTCATTGCAAGAGATTAAAATAAAGCTAACGAGTGTGAATAAAGATAACAAATATCTCTTCAAGTTATTTTCCTTTTAATAATTTAGTATAAAGATTCTTATATTCTTTTGCGTTTGGTGCCCAATCAAATTTTTGAGAATGTGTATTCTCAATTAATTGATTAAACGTATCTTTGTCATCAAATATTTTAAGGGAGCTATTAATTGCAGATATTAAACTTTGCTTGTCGCTACGTTTGAATATAAATGAGTAGCCTTCCGTACTTTTTTCATCATATTGCTTTACAAGTGTTTTGTCCAAATAAAAATCATTAACTACTGGAAGTGAACCATATCTTATAGCAAAATAAGTATTCATATTAGAAGGATCGTGATTATCCAAAGATAAATAAAAATCACTACCTGCAAAAAGTTGATGTTCGGCGGCTAAGTCATTTGAAAATATAACTTTTAGTGATTTTTTATATTTTTTTGCTAATAATTTGAGTGTATTTTTATATCTCGATTCAACTCTTGCCATTAGGAATAATAGCATATTCTCATTCTTTAACATTTCGGGGAAGTTGTCAACAAAGTACTGAATTGCCTCGTATTCGTTAACATCAAGTATCATTCCATAAACAGGTAGAGAAGGGTCGAAGTCGGTTTCGAAAATTTGGAATAAAGCTGCTTTGTTATTATATTTAAAGTCTTCAAAATCATAATCTAATTTGTGTGCAATTTTTTTATCTTTTTTAGGTTCCCATCCATAATTATCAATTCCATTGGGAATATGTATAATTTCTTTTCCCTCAAAATATTCGTTCAGACCTCCTGACATCTCGCTTTTCTCTAAAATATCTAACATATATTGTTTGTTAGAAAATACAATTGCATCAGCATAAGAAATTCCAGCTTTCAAAAAGTTTAGCTTATCCTTATGGTAGAACATTTCCTTGAATTCTTTTTTAAGACCCGTTTTCTCGTAAAGACTTTTGCTTGTGATTACCTGCTCTTCAATATTATGAATATTTAATACAAATTTTGTTTTTTCAAATTTTTCAGGAAATAATATTTTTAGGAAAGGTGCAACAAGTGCGGTTTCGCCGTCATTAAAATGAACCACATCAGGAATCCATTCTAAAATACCTAATGTTTCCACAACTGATCTGCAGAAAAACATATATCTTTCGGGATTGTCAGGATATAGCTCTAAAGTTTTGATATCACGATAAACGCCCTTTCTCTTGGTGAAATATTCGTCGTTTGTTGTAATATATGCTTGCACTTTATTTCTTGGAGAATTCATAGAGGAACTTTTAACAGAAGCTAAAGAAAATTGTTTTCCCATTGGTATCTGCATATCAGTAAGTCTTTTAATAAAATGTATTTGCTGTCTTCTTTCTGATACAATTCCATAGCGGGGCATAAACAATCTGATATCTACTCCTTGCTCACGCATTGCCATTACATACGAATATGAAATGTCTCCTAAAGATTGAATTCTAACATAAGGTAACGATTCACTCGTTACGTAAAGAACATTTATTGGTTTTGCCATTATTGAAAATATTAATCTTGGAAAGTACAAAATTACGAAAAATCAATAGAATACAATGTTTTCTTTACTTAAAAAGGCAGTAAATTTTAATAAAAATTGGTAATTTTGTAATTAGTTTTAAAATAAAGTTTAAATTAATATGTTGAAGAAATTAAATAACTTGTTAATAGATGTTGAAATTATAGACAAAATAAATTTTGCTGATTGTGATATTAATGGCATTGCATATAATTCGCAGAAAGTAGAAAGTAATTTTATTTTTGTTGCTATACGAGGTTTAAATTCAGATGGTAATAATTATCTTGATGCCGCCATCGTAAATGGTGCAAGTGTAATAATTACAAGTGTTAAGCCACAAACTATTGATAAAAATATTACTTATATTATTGTAGAAAATGAAAGAAAAACATTAGCAATTATTTCTGCAAATTATTATAATTTCCAAAAAGGTTCCACAAAATTTATTGGGATTACTGGTACTAATGGAAAAACAACAATTACTTTTCTTTTCAAGTCATTCTTAAGTAAGTTTGATAAAAAATGTGCGATAATTGGCACAACAGGAATTTATTTTGGAGAAGAAAATATTCCTTCAACACATACTACTCCCGAATCCTTTGAACTTTTTGAAATTATTACTAAATTACAAAAAGCAGGAGCAGAATATATCATAATGGAAGTGTCTTCACATTCACTTATGCAATATCGTACTTACGGAATTGATTTTGATATTGCCATTTTTACAAATTTAACACACGATCATCTTGATTATCATCAGAATATGGAAAATTATGCTCAAGCCAAACAATTATTGTTTAAGTCACTTAATAATAATGCTTTAACTATTGTTAATTCAGATGATAAATATTCTTATATGATGATTGATAATACCAACATTAGTTATAAGATAAGCGTTGGAACTAACTTGGATTCAGATTTTATAATTAGTAAATCTAGAATAGAAAGTAATCAGTCATATTTTGAATTATTTGATGTTAATAAGCGTAATAATATTACTTGCCAAACAAATCTAATTGGTGCTTTTAATATTTCAAATTTATCTTTGGTTGTGGTTGCTTTAATTAAACTTGAATTCAAAATAGATTTGATAGAGGAATATTGCAAAGATTTAACTCCAGCTCCAGGAAGAATGGAGGTTATTAATCTTAAAAATGGTGCGATTGGAGTAGTTGATTATGCACATACACCCGACGCATTAGATAAAGTACTCGACACACTAAATTCAATAAAAGCAGGTAAAATCATAACTCTCTTTGGTTGCGGAGGCGAAAGAGACCGAGCAAAGCGACCAGAAATGGGTAAAATAGCAACTAAGTTTTCTGATTATACTATTATTACCAACGATAATCCAAGAAATGAAGATCCAAAATCAATCATAAACGATATAATATCTGGAATAAATGAAGATGATAAATCAAATTATACTATAATTGAAGATAGGGAGTTAGCAATTAAAAATGCTTACGAGCTGAGTGAATATGGAGATATTATATTAGTTGCTGGCAAGGGTCATGAAGATTACCAAATTTTGGGAAATCAGAGAATTCATTTCAG
>DYPF01000049.1:0-3425 GCA_020720105.1 Chloroherpeton thalassium | reverse complement strand
ATTTATATAATATTACTTCTCAGATCTATTCATCATCAATTTGATTAAATAGAATAAAGTTGTGATAATAAGGGGCATTGTCATATAAACAGTATGTAAAATATCATTGCCATATATAAGACCAAAAATCAATGGTTTATGCACTGGATTTGAGACTTCTTTAATGTATAATACAAAACGACCTAAATACTCAACAAATAACAAGATAGGGAAGTAGAATGCATAGACAATAGATATTGATTTTAAATATGACCATTTTTTTCTATATAAATCAAAAAATACACCAATAAAATTAGCCCCAACAAACCATAAAAAGAAAGCCCACCAATTTAATCCTGACCAATTAAATTCAGTTTGTGAATAATGATAACCATAAAATCCTACCCATAGAAATACAATTGTAAAAGAATTAATGAATGAAATAAGTCCTCTAATTAAATAACTTGAATATTTATGGTTATTGAACTTTCTAAAAATAAAATCAAATATTACAATAAATGACAAGCTTATCAGAATATCAATCAATTGATGAATAATTTGCGAATCAGAAACAAATTTCTCTGGAACATACTGATTTGCAAAGTATTCAATCAACTCCCAAAATAAAAGTATAGCAAAAGTGTAAATTCTTGAATGATTTATTTTTAGTGACTTTAGGAAAAATAACAAAAAGACTGTAGATATAGCTTGAAGAATAATCCAATAATCTAAAAAAAAGAAAGAATTTGAATAAAATTTAACATAAAGCCAACTAAAAATGTTATATGTTTCTGTTGAGAAAATTGGCATAAATTCCTATTTAATTATTTTACAATTCCAACATATAAATATGCAATTCCAAAAGATAAAGGATAATATTTAATATCTGAAAATGAATTTGTATTTTCCATAATTTTTTTAAAATTTTCACCTGATGGAAACTTTGATGCTGTTTCGGGTAAATAAGTGTAAGCTCCTTGGTCGCCAGCGATTAATTTACCAAAAAATGGCATTATATTTTTGCTATAGAAATTGTAAGGTTGAGCAAACCAACCAATAGGCTGACCAAATTCCAATATCATTACTTTTCCATTTGGCTTGACTACTCTTGCTAATTCCGAGACCCCTTTGCTTGGATTATCTACATTTCTTATTCCAAAGGAGATAGAGGCAATATCAAAATAATAATCGGAGTATTGCAAGTTCAAAACATCTGCATTTTCAACTTTTATTGGGTATTCTTTTGCAGCAATTTTATTTTTGGCATAAACAAGCATTTCGTCACAAAAATCGGTTGCAACTATTTCATTATTATTCAACGGCAAACCATTAAATTCTGCTTTTGATACAATTTTTTTGTGGAATGCTATAGCCAAATCACCTGTTCCCGTTGCACAATCTAAAATTTTAATTGGTAATTGAATATTTGCCTTTCTAACAGTAAAATTTCTCCATATATGGTGGATTCCAAAAGATAAAACATCATTCATCAAATCATACTTTGATGAAATTTTAGCAAACATTTGTTGAACTTCTTTACTCATAATCTATATTTAAAAATACAAAATTGTTTTAAACGTTTTAGACGCAATTAAATTTAAAACAAACAAGAAAATGAAAATAAATACAATAGAAATAGGTGCATTTAGAATGGATGGTGGGGGAATGTTTGGCGTTGTTCCCAAAGTACTTTGGTCGAGAGTTTACGACCAAGGTGATGAAAAAAATCGAATACCACTCCAAGCACGTTTGCTATACATCGAACATCAAGATAGGAAAATTTTAGTTGATGTTGGACCTGGCAACAAATATAATTCAAAGATTCGGGACATATATGATATAAACCTTGACCGCTCCAACCCTGACGCTTACTTATCTGATTTAAACCTAAAAAGAACTGATATAACTGACGTAATTTTCACTCATTTGCATTTTGATCACTCTGGTGGAGCCACAATTATTGAAAATGGAGACATTATTCCTGCTTTTCCTAATGCAAAATATTATGTTCAAAAAGATCATTACAATTATGCAATCAAACCTTCTTTGAAAGATGGGGCATCATTTTTTAACGAAAATTATGTACCTCTTTATGAAAATGGAATGCTTGAACTGATTGATGGCGATGGCGAACTTTTCCCTGGAATAAGTTTGATTACTGTTAATGGACACACTAAGCAAATGCAATTAGTGAAAATTGAAGATAATGACCAAACTTTCTTATATATGGCTGATTTAATTCCTACTTCTGCACATATCCCAGTACCTTACATTATGGGATTTGATAATTATCCTATGACAACTCTTGAAGAAAAACAAAAGTGGCTTCCAATAATTGCAGAAAACAATTGGATTGCAATTTTCGAACACGATAATTACAATCCAGCTGGCAAAATTATTTTCAATCAGGAAAAGCATACTTATCAATTAGGTGAAAAGTTTAGCTTTTAGTTATTTCTCTTGCCTTTCTTGCCTTTATTATTGTTATTTTGGGGAATGCAATTGTGTTTCCCATTACTTTTTTTCAAGCCCATACTGCGTGATTTGCGATTATCGTTTATTCCATCTCCATCTTTATCGACGAAGTTTGTACAGTCTCTATTTGGGGTTCTAACTTGAGTTGTATCGCTTGGGGTTCTCAATCTCTTGCGAATTTGAGTGGAATCTTGAGCATACATTGTGGTTCCAAATACGAACAAAGCAACGATTATTATAAGATATTTTTTCATTTTGTTAATTCCTAATAAATTCTTTATTATTAATATTCAAATACAATGCCACAAATAAATTATCAGAGATAAATATAATGTAAACTATAGTAATATTAAGCATTTATAAATTATCAAGAAAATTAAGAGCATTTTTTATTAATTAGAATTCAACTAAAAACTTCGACAAATTTGTCGAGAATATAAATGATTTTGCAATTTTTGTCGTATTGAATTGTTAGTCTCTTTTTCCATATTTAGATAATTTGTATCTTAACGTACGTTCAGAAATATTTAATAATTCTGCGGCTTTGGTTTGATTATTGTTTGTTTCGTCTAATGCTTTATAAATCATATTCTTTTCGATAGATTCTACCATCACATTTAAATCTCCAACTTCAAGTTCTAACAAATTGTCATTTGTGTTATCTTTGATTTTGGAACTAACTATATGTGGAGGAAGGTCTGCATTTTTAATATACTTATCTCTTGTAAGAACTACACATCTTTGAATTATATTCTCCAACTCACGAATATTTCCTGGAAAATCATATTTCATAAGCAAATCGAGTGCTTCGGAAGTAATATTTTTGATTGATTTCCCGTTCATTTCAGAATATTTATCAATAAAGTGCTTAATAAGTAAAGGCAAATCAATTTTTCTTTCGCGAAGCGGCGGTAAATTAAGGTTTATTACATTCAATCTGTAATATTAATCTTCACGGAATTTACCTTCAG
>DYPF01000003.1:32754-52428 GCA_020720105.1 Chloroherpeton thalassium | reverse complement strand
ATTTTTAATGTTAGAGTAATTATTTTTAATGTTAGAGTAATTATTTTTAATGTTAAAATAAAAAAAGTGATTACTTAAACTATAAAAGTAATCACTTAAAATATAATAGTATTTGTTAGTTAATCTAAAATATAATGTTTTATAATAATATTTTATGTTATTATCATATTATTATTAAGTTTTTAGAAATTCATAAGTCCTACAAACAATCCAAGTTGAATATTTAATCCTGAAGGAGATAATTCTGAAGGTGTATTATTAATATTTGATATAGAATTATATGTCCAATCTTTATTAGTAATAAAATTATCTATTCCAATACTATATGAAGCCGTTGTACGAAACATTAGGAAGTTTGTAATAGCATATTCAACAGATATTTTAGGCTCTATCACAATAAAACTTTTTGATAATGAATGATAATATGCAATATCTAATGCAGCAGGACCTATATCATTATAATTAACAAAAGGATATGCTTCTGTAATATTTATTTCCATATCAGAAAATGTTATATTAATTCCTGGATTAACTGAAAATGATTTGAAAGGATTGATTGCATAATCTAACATAAAGCCAATATTATCACAATTTAAAGATAATTGTTTATTAAGAAATAATATATTTCCAGTAAGTGTTGAATCATTTCTCTGAATAACATTTGTACTACTTTTAATAAAACCTATATTAAGATTTTTAATTATTACTGTAGAAGTTTTAAGCTCAAATCCATTAGAAAATATTGGATTTGATATTTTAGGAAATGAAAAATGTTCTGTAAGATTATCTAATCCTTTATTATTAATAAATTTTAGATTAGCAGTATATCCTGTAGCGATAGAAAAATATCCTTCATCATCGTTTTCACGAGAAAAAATATTTTCTTGATTAGTTTCTACATCTTGAGCAAAAGAAAGATTAGAAAAAAGAAAGAAAGTTGATAGAATAGTTAATGTTAATGTTTTCATTTGAATAATTCCTTATATTTTAATTAATATTCCATTAATAATAACAGCCAAAACTTTTGTATTAGCTATTGATTTTGTATTTTTAAATGACGAATCGAGAATAACAATGTTTGGTGATGAACCAATATTTAATGATGGCAATGTATTATGAAGTAATTTGTAAGGTATATCAATATATGAAGCAATAGCTTGATTAATTGACACAAGTTCACTATGTCTTGCTGAATTAATAAGTGCATCTATACCAAAAAAAGGATTTGGAGATTCGATGGGAGCATCACTTCCCGCAACCATAGTAGATCCATTAATTAGTAAACTCTTCCAAGGATAAGCATTATCAACTCTTAGCGTTCCCAAACGTTTTTGTGCCATACCATTTATAGTATCTGAAACATAATGAATTGGCTGAACCGAAGCAATAATATTAGGATTATTGAAAAAATGATAATCATATTGGTCAATAATTTGTGAATGTTCAATACGAATAGGCAAAATAATTTCATTAGGATAAGTATTTATAGTTTCAAGAATAATTTTTGTTGCTCTATCACCTATTGAATGAATAGCAACTTGCAAATTACGACTAAAAGCTTGAGAAATTTTATTAGAAAGAGAAGTTTTATCGAGCAAAAGAAGTCCAAAATTATTAGGATCATCAGAATATTCCTCCAAAAGAGCAGCCGAACGAGAACCAATAGCACCATCCATATAAAGTTTAATACCAATAATATTCCAATTATTTCCTTTGTAAGGCAAATCATTTATTTTCAACCAATAATCATCTTGTGCTTGAATAAAAGAATGAATTTTGATGATAAATTTACCATCTTCATCATACTTTTTAAAGAATTGGAACAATAAAGGATTAAAATCCATATCTACAACTTCAGTAATTCCTAAATTAAGAAGGAGATTCTGACTATAATCAAGTATTTTATAGATTTGTTCAGGTGAATACAAAGGAATTTTATCTAAAACGGAAGTCATAGCACCATCAATTAAGAGGCCAGTGAACACTCCCGCTTCGTTTTTATGAATAAAACCAGTCCTATCAAATACTGACTGATCATTAATTCCCAGAATCCGAGCAGCAGCAGAATTTATCAAAGCAGAATGACCATCAATCCTTCTTAAAAATATTGGAGTATCAGGAAAAGCATTATCAAATAGATCTTTTGTAGGGAATTTTGCATCAGGAAGGTTTTCTTGATTCCAACCAAAACCCACAAGCCAATCACCACGATAAAAAGGCTGGCTCTTTAGGAGGTCAATCATTTCAGATTCACTATTACAAGTTTGAAAATTGGGCATCAGAGCGACCTCGCCAATTCCAAAGAAATGCAAATGAGAATCAATAAAGCCAAATGAAAGCGATGCCTCCTCGAAAATATGGATTTGCTCGTCAATTATTAGCACAATCTTACCCTCAGATGGAGAAATATCAGAAATAACACCATTTCTTAATTCAATCTTAATATTATTATAAATCATTTTTTGTTAATTTAGTATTATTCAAAATTAATAAATGATAGAAACATCTGAAGCAATTATCTTAAATTCTCGAAAATTTAATGAATCAAGCAAAATAATAACCCTATTTTCCAAAGATTTTGGGAAATTTAGTGCAATAGCCAAAGGAGCGATGAGTGCAAAAAGTAAATTTGGGAATTTGCTTGAACCAGCAAACTATTTGCAAATAACATTTTATAAGAAACCTCAAGACCAATTGCAATTACTAACAAATGCAGAAGTTAACGAGAACTTTTGGAATATCAGGAATAATTTTCAATCAATGATGGTAGCATATTCACATTTAGAAACAGTAATAAAACTGCTTGAAGATTTCTATGTAAATAAAAATATGTTTGATTATTTAGTTGAGAATTTACAAAAGTTAAATAAGATAGGCAAGAACCAAGTAAATCTACTAATAAGTTTTCTTTATTATTTTATCAAACAGCAAGGTTTATCATTTGATTTGGAAAATATTCCAAAGTCAAGTCAGAAGTCGATTTATTTTAATTATGAAGATGGAACATTTTCAGAGAATAAAGAAGGTTTTAATATAGTTGAAATATATCCAAATACTATGTTAAAATTTATAACAATTATTAATGATAATTTATCATATAATTATATTGAGCTTACAAATAATGAGCTAATAATATTATTAAACTTGTTTAATCGTTATATATCACGACACTTAGACAGAACAATTTTTTGGGAATCAATTAGAATGTATTTATGATAATTTGGAACATTTTATTAACTATATTTTTTGTATTACTTAACGCATTTTTTGTTGCTGCTGAATTTGCAATTGTCAAAGTCCGGTCATCAACAATAGAAGTACGTTCGCGTTCGGGCAGTTATTTTGCTAAAATATCGAAGAATATAATCAAAGACTTAGATGTTTATTTGTCTGCCACTCAATTAGGGATTACAATTTCCAGTTTGGCATTAGGTTGGATTGGTGAAGGTGTTGTAGCCGAAATGATAATTGATTCAATACATTTTTTTGGATTTAATATAACTAACGAATTAGCACACAAAGTTTCCCTTCCAATAGCCTTTGCATCGATTACATTTTTACATATTGTTTTTGGCGAATTAGCACCCAAAAACTTAGCGATTCAATATCCAGAAAAAACAACTTATGCAGTTTCTCTTCCATTAATGATTTTCAATTGGACATTCAAACCAATTATTTGGTTATTAAATGGCTTTGCAAATATGATAATCAGAATGTTTGGGCTGCAAGTTGCGTCTGAATCAGAAGGTAGTGCACATTCTCAAGAGGAATTTAGAGTAATTTTACAAGAAAGTTCCGACAAAGGTTCGATTGATGCGGCAGAGCAAGAATTAATTGAAAATGTATTCGATTTTACCGAAACTCCTGTGAGGCAAGTGATGGTACCCCGAAATAAAGTTGTTTCTGTGGAAGCAAGCACTCCTATCGAGCAAGTTTTGGATAAGTTTCTTAATGAAGGTTATTCAAGAATGCCCGTTTATACTCAATCCATTGATAATATAATTGGAGTAATTTATGCAAAAGATATTATAAGTATATTCAAACATAGAGACATCATAATACTTCACGATATTATGAGAAAACCATATTTTGTACAAGAAAATGATTTAATTAGCTTAATTCTTAAACAAATGCAGGCAAATAAAATACATTTAGCGATTGTCCTTGATGAATTCAATGGAACTTCAGGTGTAGTTTCACTCGAAGACATATTAGAAGAATTAGTTGGTGAAATTCAAGATGAATATGATGAAGAAATGCCACAATTCAAAAAAGTTGATGAGAGTACTTTTATTACTATTGCAACTTTACCAATTAATGATTTAAATGATTTATTGCCAATACCACTTCCAGAAAGTGAAGACTATGAAACATTAAATGGATTAATTATTACAGAATTAGGCAGAATCCCAAATCTGGGCGAAAAGTTTGTAATTAATGAGTATATTTTTGAAATTCTAAAATCAACTGATAGGATGATTGAGCAAGTTTCAATTAAATTGAAAACTGAAGCAGTTCCAAGTGATTAAACTCCAGTACTTCCAAATCCACCTGTTCCTCTATCGGTTTCGGATAATTTATTAACTTCAACCAAAGAAGCCACTTCATATTTTGCGAAAACTAATTGAGCAATTCTATCTCCGCGATTGATGGTAAATGGTTCAGAACCAAAATTAGATAAAATTACTTTTACTTCTCCACGATAATCGCTATCTATTGTTCCTGGCGCATTCAAAGCAAATATGCCATATTTAGCGGCTAATCCACTTCGGGAACGCACTTGACATTCATAACCGGGTTCTAATTCAATCGCTAAATTTGTTGGTACCATCACTGTGGATGAAGGATTGATTATTAAATTATTCGAAACAGCTGCATATATATCCATTCCAGCACTTCCAATTGTGGAATAGCTTGGCAATGGTAAATCATTGAAATCTTGGCTTAATCGTGTTATTTTAACTAACATTTGTCTTTTCCTTTTTAATTAAAATTGCTGTAATATCATCATATTGGTCTGTATTTTTCGAAAAATGTTCCACACTTGAGTAAACTTCAGTCAGTATGCTACTCGCATTTTTACTCTTAGCAGATTTTAGTAAATTGTTCAATCTTACCATTCCGTATTCATTTCCATTTTCATCTATGGATTCATTAACTCCATCAGTATAAAGCAAGAGAACATCATTATCAGAAAAATTGAGAGATCCTACTTTAAACTCAGGAGTTTTTTCAAGTATTCCCAACATTATTCCACCTTCCGACAATTCTTTGATTTCGTTCTTGCAATTAATATGAATTGGAGGATTATGACCAGCATTTATATATTCAAATTTGTGCTTTTTAGTATCTATTTTCCCTACAAACAAAGTTGCAAATTTATCGGGAGCTGTATTATTATAAAGCAAGGAATTAACAGATTTGACCATTTGAGGTAATTCAATATTCATTTGCGAAAGAGAACGAATACTTGCCTGTAGATTTGACATTAACAGAGCGGCAGGCATCCCTTTACCCGAAATATCAGCAATCACAACCATAATTTCATCTTGAGTAATAGGAAAATAGTCAAAATAATCTCCACCAACAGTTTTTGATGGTTTGGACATTCCAATTATTTGATAATCATTATGATAAATTGAATTTTTTGGCAATAATTGCTTTTGAATATCTAATGCTAATTGCAATTCACTTTCTAACTTCTTCTTCTCAATTTCTTTCTGAAATAATCTAAAATTTTCTAAAGCTATAACAAGTGTATTAGTAAGTAATTCTAAAAGTGCAAAATTATTCTCATCAAACTTCTGATTATCAAGTTTATTACCAATTAATAGTAAGCCATAGCTTTTGTCATTGTACATAATTGGATAAATAAGTTCTATTTCTTTATTTATGAGTGATTTAGAGAGCTCAGGAAATAAATCGTCAACATAAGTATATTCAGAATAAGCTAAAAGATTATTGATCTCAAAATTGGTTAACTTCTTTTTGAAGGTATTTATTAACTCAGAATAATTATCATCTTCTTTGATATACAAAGCAATTTTATTTACTAATAAATTACCTTTTAAAAACAAAGAAAACAATCGGGAAATCTCTTCAATCGTAGCAGTTTTTTTAAAATCATTGCTAATTTCTATATAAGTTTTTAGTAAATAGT
Organism: Chloroherpeton thalassium; assembly: GCA_020720105.1. Classification (GTDB taxonomy): domain Bacteria; phylum Bacteroidota; class Ignavibacteria; order Kapaibacteriales; family UBA2268; genus GWF2-33-9. Next base: position 46,268 of record DYPF01000003.1, on the reverse strand, counting down.
TTTGCTTAGTGATAGTGTTTTTTTCTTGAATTATCTTATTGATATTTAGAGCATTTTCTATTGAAGATGCCGAAATTGATGCAACTAATTGAATGTATTGCAAATCTGTTTCGGTAAAGGATGATTTCTTCAACCTATCACCAAGAACTATATAACCAAGAATTTTGTTATTATGAACAAGTTTTAAAATAAATTTTAAACCTTTGGAATACAACGGATTAGAATTGTTTATTTCATAAAATAATTCAGACTTTTCAAAACATTCATCAGTATAATCTAAATTATTTATTCCTTTGCAAGTTACGAGTTTTAGTTGATTTTCTATCCTAATAACTCCACAACCTTTAGAAATCATTAGCTTACCCATTAAACTTAAAAGAACAGAAGAAAATATTACTTCTAAGTCATAAGTCTCCTTAAGCTGATTACTTAAATTGAGTAATGACTTTAAATTAAGTAGTGACTTGAAATCCATCATTGATTGATATTGTTAATAAAAAATAAAACTTGTAATTATTCCTTGATAGTTTAATTTTTCTTTAGTTTTGGCTAAAACTGGATCAGCATAATAAACAGAACTTATCAATTCACCACTTTCCAGATAATACAATTCATTGTAAATTTGATTGTAATACAAAGATTTAAAGGGTTTATTTGCTATTTGAATGGAATATATTGGTTGCTCTAAGTCGACACGAATTAAATAATCTTGGCTTATGAAAAATCCCCAATCTTTATTTGTTACAATAAAATCAAAGGGTAGTTGGTTCATTAACTCGGCTTTTGGTGGATTTATATCATTTGTAGATATTACTGTATAGTCATTACTATTAATCAATGACACTTGTGGGAGTGATATTGCATCTCTAAAATCACCAGGGACCTTGCCCATTCCTGCCGAAATAACAATTAATTTGCTTCCATCAGCATTTTTGTAGATTAAATAAGGCATTTCTCCTACATTATTTATTGTTTTAATGAAGGAATGTGAAGGTGTATCGAATACTTCAACAGTATTGTCCAAAGGAATTGTAAAAAATACTTTATTTCCGAGAACATAAACTGATGAAGGGTAGTTCTTCAGGTCAATTTGTTTTGCAATTTTGTGGTAATAAGTGTCAATTAAATATATTTTGTTAGTTTCTTCCATAATTAAATATGCTTCAGTTGCATTTGCAAAGGCAATATCTTTTGGCTTTTCGGATTTGTCAGAGAAAACATATTCTGCAACAAACTTAAATGTAGTTTTGTTGATAACAATCACTTTGTAATCGTCAGGTATTATTACAAACAAGTATTGCAAATATGGTTTAATCTTTGATATTTTATTGTTGGAAATATAATTCCCGTTTACTTCAAAATACTTGTCGGTGGATAATACTGCTCCATCAGGAAAACTGAATTTAGCTAAATGTGCGTTTCCATCATAAGTTGCTGCTGTGATGTTTTTACCTGAACCAATCTCGGTAATTAGTTTCTCATTTGAACAAGAAAAGAAAAATATACTTGATAATAATGCTACAACTAAAAAAGAATAATATTTCATAAGAATTTTAATATTGTTATTTTCTAATAAAGTATTAATTTAAAATTTATTGCAAGTGTTTGATTGAAACTTTATTTTTGAATAGAATTGAATTTGAAATATTATCATTTATATTCAGCAAGTACTTTCTTACAGTAATTTTTATAGCTACATTCAGGTAGTGAGAATAATATTTTTTCGAATTGCTCAATATCTATGAAAGATCTGGTTAATGCTATTTCTTCGATGCAACCAATTTTTCTTCCTTGGCGCTTCTCAATTGAGTGTATAAACATTCCTGCTTCTGTAAGGTTCTCTGGTGTTCCTGTATCCAACCAAGCAATTCCACGTCCCATTAAATTACAATTTAACAAGCCTTCATTCCAGTACGAAATCTGCAAATCAGTTATTTCTAATTCATTTCGTTTGCTTGGTTTCAACTCTTTTGTTCGTTTGGAACAAGAATTATCAAAAACATAAAGTCCAGTTATTACAAAGTTTGACTTAGGTATTTTGGGTTTCTCTTCTATCGAGATAATTTCGCCAGATTTTGATAATTCCACTACGCCAAATTCGGTAGGATTGGTAACTTCGTATCCAAAAATATATCCACCGCGATTATTTTCAATTCCATTGCGGTAGAAATCTAATTTCCCATAAATTATATTATCTCCAAGTATCAATGAAACTTGATCGTTTGCTATAAAGTCCTCTCCAATTAAAAATGCTTCAGCTATTCCGTTTGGTGCTTTTTGACTTTGATATTCCAAATTTAAACCTAAATGACTTCCATCTTTAAGTATTTTTTGGAAAAAGGGTATATCTTTCTCGTTGGATATAAGTAAAATGTCTTGGATTCCAGCTAACATCATTGTTGCAAGTGGATAATAAATCATTGGCTTATCATAAACAAGCTGAAGTTGTTTATTAATTATTGCAGTGGCTGGGTAAAGACGAGTTCCGCTTCCCCCAGCAAGAATTATTCCCTTAGTTTTCATTTACATCTTAATCTTAAATCAATTACTAATAAATACCACTTGCCATCAATTAAACCAAAATACATTCCTTCGATGAATTGACCTTCGGTATCAATAATCATTAATTGTATTAAATCATCTACTTTGGTTACTTTTGTTACTATATCTGGTAATAATTCTTGTCCAAATGATTTGTAATAGGCTCTAACGCTTTCCAATAATTGCAAGCTACTACCGTTTGCTCTGATATACAATAATCCCTCTTTATCAAATTTGTTTTCTGTACAATTATAATTTACTTCTTGCACTACTTTGGCTTTTTTCACGAGTAATTTTTCAATATCTTGCGAGAAATCAAATGAATTTCCTTTGGCTGAGAATGCTCCAAATACTGCAAAGAACTTTTCAAAATTACTAAATTCCCTTACTGCAACTGTATTATTTTGGTTATATAGTACATAGAAGTGATGGTCGGGATGTACAAATTTATTTGCTTCTATATATTCATAATTTCTTATTGAAATAATAAGTTTAAAATGTTGCTTTGCAAATTCAAGCAATAAAGAGTCAGTAAGTTTTACTGAAGTTGTATCACTCTTTATTGAAATTGGCTTAGGTGCTTCAACTTTTTTTAGTTCTGGTGCTTTAGTAATTTCTTTTTTAACTGTATCTTTCACAGCCATTTTAACTTCAATCTTCAATGGTTTCTCATCTACTTTGATAATATTTTTCTCATCAGTTTTCTTTACAACAACTACTTTTGTCGTGTCCTTTTTCTGAACTTTTGTTATTTCTACTTTTTTGACTGTATCTTTCTTTTCTTCTTGTTTAACAATTGGTTTTTCGGGAGCTTTTGGTTCTTCTTTTTTCTTTGGTTCTTCTACTTTTTTAGAAATCTTAATAGTATCAGCTTTTGGTGTTTCAATTTTTTGTAATTTCTTTGGTTCTTCAACCTTTTTCGGTGCTATTGGCTTCTCTTCTACTTTCTTTGGTGTTGTTTGAACAATTTTTGCTTCAGGAACTTTTTGTTCAACTGGTGTTTTTGCAATAGGTTTTTCCTTTTCTAAATTAGGTTTAATTTCTTTTTCTTTTTTTACGATTGGAATGCTTGAACTTCCTTGTTCGATTATCCATGCATTTCTTATTTTGAAATCTTTTCTAATCTTATTCAAATTATTTTTTGCTTCCGAAAATGTGGTATAATTCCCTACTAATACTCTATTGAATAGCTTTCCTCGAACTTTTACATTTTCTATTCGGACTTCATATCCCTTTAGTGTTGCTTCGTCTTGTAATTTTTCCGCATTCTCTATTTTCCCCATCGAACCTATTACAATCGAATAGTTTTTGCCTGAATTATCTTGAGATATTGCACTAACACTTGCTAAAATTAGCAATACAAATATCAATTGAAGTGATTTTTTCATTTTATTACTCATTTTCTTTTTTTCCATTTCGTTAAATTAATAAAATTACTTTGATTTTTCTCTGTTTTTCTTTGGAAAATAGTAAAAAAAGCAAATTTGTTGTTAATTTTGTAAATTATTTATTCGCAAAAATCAAACCAAAATGAAAGATAAAGTAAAAGAAATTCTAGAAAATTATAATAATCTATTAAATAAATTAGATAATCCTGAAATTACTAACGATTATAATGTTGTTAATAAAATTAATCGTGAAGTTAAGACCATTAAACCTGTCGCCGAAAAAGGTCTCGAATACCTTAAAGTTCTTGATGATTTGAATTCCTCCAAAGAAATGATTAATCAAGCTGGTCTCGATTCAGAACTTAAAGAAATGGCTAAAATAGAGCTCGCTTATCTTTCAGAAATTCTTCCAAACCTCGAAGAAGACCTCCGTCTTCTTTTGCTTCCAAAAGATCCAAATGATACAAAAGATTGTTTTATTGAAGTTCGGGCTGGTACTGGTGGAGATGAAGCCGGAATCTTTGCTGGCGATTTGTTTAGAATGTATCAACGGTATGCTGATATTAAAAATTTTAAGCTTGAAATCATTGATTTTAACGAAAGCGAAAAAGGAGGATTTAAGGAAATTGTTATTTCCATTAGTGGAGAGGAGGCTTTCGGTCTTTTTAAATATGAAAGCGGCGTTCATCGTGTCCAACGTGTTCCCGAAACTGAAACTAACGGTCGTGTACATACTTCTGCGGCTACTGTTGCTGTTCTTCCGCAAGTTGATGATGTTGAAATTGATATTAAAGATGAAGATTTGCGTATTGACATTTTCCGTTCGGGCGGGGCTGGTGGTCAAAATGTCAATAAGGTGGAAACTGCGGTTCGTATGATTCACCTTCCGTCTGGTATCGTTGTGTCTTGCCAAGATGAGCGTTCGCAACTTAAAAATCGCGAGAAAGCTATGAAAGTTCTCAAGTCTCGCCTGTATGAATTAGAACAAAAAAAGCAACAAGACGAAATTGCTTCGTCTCGTAAAAGTATGGTTAAGACCGGAGATCGTTCAGAAAAGATCCGTACTTATAATTATCCACAAAATCGCGTTACAGATCACCGCCTTGAAGGTGATGATAAGAACTTTTCTCTTCGAGATATTATTGAAGGTAATCTTGATTTGGTTATTGAGAAGTTGAAAATTGCTGAAAGAACTGAATTACTTAAAACTTCTATTGATTTATAGATGAATACTTGTTTAATTACGGGTGGTACTAAACGATTAGGAAGAGCTACGGCTCTGTTTTTTGCCGAAAAAGGTTGGAATATTATTCTGCATTATCGTAATGATGACAATCTTGCTTCTGCTATTGATGAAATTACTCAATTTAATGTTCAAGTCTTCCCTATTCAGTTTGATTTAAATAATGTTCTGGATATTGACACTTCATTTTTGCATATTTTTAATCATTTTCCTTTTCCTAATGTTTTGATTAATAACGCTGCTGTTTTCCCTAATCAATTATCTATCATAGATACGTCTGCTAATGATTGGGATTTTATTATTAACACTAATTTACGGTCTGTTTTCTTTATGGCTAAGGCTTTTGCTAATTATGCTTTGCCTAATTCTAAGATAATTAACATTGCTTCTATTGGTGCTTTTAAAGTTTTCAATAAAAGAATACTCTATAATCTTTCAAAAAGTGGTGTTGTTAATTTAACTAAGCTCCTTGCTGTTGAATTATCGCCTAATATTAGTGTTAATTCTGTTTCTCCAGGTTATATTGCTTTTGATAATGATTCAGAATTAAGCAATATTCCTTCATTAGACAAAGTTCCAATGAAAAAATATGCCAATCCTAATGATGTTATTAATGCTATTTATTATTTTGCATCTGCTAATAACTTTACAACAGGTCAAAACATCATAGTAGATGGCGGTATGAGTCTATAATCAAATCTAATTAATCTAATCTTATCTATTTCACTTTTAATTTGTTGTATTTCTACATTATTTATATCTGCTTATTATATCGTCTGATAATAATTCTTAATAATTTCAAACGATAAGAGATTATAATCATAATCTTTTGAATTATTTGCTACCAATACAATTATATTATCAAACAAAATCAATATATTTGCTAATAATTATAATTCATATTTACGTAATTTAACTTTATATTTACTTAATTTAACTTTATATTTACTTAATTTAACTTTATATTTACGTAATTTAACTTTATATTTACGTAATTTAACTTTATATTTACGTAATTTAATTTTATTTTATAAAGTAATTAATATTGTTTTATTATTATAATTATTATTTATAATAAAAAAGAAAGTAGTTTATAAAAAAAGATGGAGCGCATCATTGAGATGAACTCCATCTTAAGCTAAATATCTTAGTCTAAACAAGTCTTTCTTGATTACTTTTAACTATAATGGGATATTTCCGTGCTTTTTATATGGATTTTTATCTACTTTATTTTGTAATAATTCATAAGCATTTATCAAAATTCTTCTTGTATCTTGTGGAATAATCACATCATCGATATATCCATAAGAAGCAGCAATATATGGATTCCCAAATCTCTCATTATATTCAATAATCAAATCTTGTTCCTTTTCTTCAGGGTTTTCTGCATCTTCTATTTCTTTTTTAAAGATAATTTCAACAGCACCTTTAGCTCCCATTACAGCAATTTCGGCAGTTGGCCAAGCATAATTTAAATCACCACGAATATGTTTGCTATTCATCACATCATAAGCTCCACCATAAGCTTTGCGAGTAATAACAGTAATCTTTGGAACAGTAGCTTCTGCAAAAGCATAAAGAAGTTTAGCTCCATTTGTAATAATTCCATTCCATTCTTGGTCGGAGCCAGGTAAAAATCCGGGAACATCTTCCAAAACAAGCAAAGAAATATTAAAAGCATCGCAAAAACGGACAAAGCGAGCGGCTTTTTTGGAAGCATTAATATCCAAAACACCAGCTAGAACAGCAGGTTGATTAGCAATTACTCCAATTGATCGACCTGCTAAGCGAATAAAACCAACGACCATATTTTCAGCAAAATCTTTATGAACTTCAAGGAAGTCACTATTATCAGCTAAGGAATGAATAATATCCCGAATATCATAAGGTTGATTTGGATTAGCTGGAACAAGATAATTAAGAGCCTCATCAAATCTATTTGATGGGTCATCAGTAGGAATAATTGGCACTTCTTCGGCATTGTTTTGTGGAATAAATGAAAGTAATTTCTTAACAATATTCATTGCATCAATATCATTTTCGGCAACAAAGTGAGCAACGCCACTTTTAGATGAATGCACTTCGGCTCCTCCCAGTTCTTCGCTTGTGAGCGTCTCGTGAGTAACCGTTTTTACAACTTTCGGACCTGTCACAAACATATAAGAAGAATGTTTTACCATTATAATGAAATCAGTAATTGCAGGAGAATACACAGCACCACCGGCAGATGGTCCCATAATCACAGAAATCTGAGGCACAACACCCGAAGCAAGAGTATTTCGAAGGAAAATATCAGCATAAGCACCAAGTGAGCTAACGCCTTCCTGCACTCGAGCACCACCAGAGTCATTTAGTCCAATTACTGGCGTTCCAATTTTCATAGCAGTATCCATTATCTTACAAATTTTCCGACCGTGTTGTTCTGCCAGACTACCACCGAGAATAGTAAAATCTTGTGAAAATAACATTACTTTCCTGCCATCAATTTCACCAAAACCTGTAACAACTCCATCGCCAAGATAAACCTCTTTACCAAATGAATTAGAATGATGGTGAGCCAATGCATCCATTTCGTTAAAAGAATCATTATCTAATAAATAATCCACTCTCTCGCGTGCAGTTAATTTATTCTTTTTATGTTGGGAGTCTATTCTTTTTTCGCCACCACCAAGCTTAGCTTGATTTTTGAGAGCATTTAATTTGTCAATTTTTTTGTCAATAATTTGTTTATTTTCACTCATAAGAATACTTTTTGTAGAAAAATTAATTTTAAAAAAAACAAATTAATAAAAAATTATTTAAATTACTTTTTTTTTAATAACAAATATGAAAAATATGTTTAAAAGAATACTAATTGCTAATCGTGGGGAGATTGCGATTCGAGTAATGCGAGCTGCAAAGGAGTTAAATATTGAGACAGTTGCTATATTCCACGAAGCTGATAAAAAATCATATTATTTGCAATATGCAGATTATTTAATGCAAATTTACGGTCAAACACCAAAAGCAGCATATTTAGATGCAGAACAAATTATTCAAGTAGCCAAAGAAATCCACGCAGATGCTATTCATCCAGGATATGGATTTTTATCTGAGAATTCCGATTTTGCTCGAAAGTGCGAGGATAATGGAATAAAATTCATCGGTCCGAAAGCAGATTCTATTGATGCAATGGGAAGCAAAACTCAAGCACGACAATTAATGCATAAAGCAAATGTGCCGATTGTACCGGGAACTTTATCTCCAATAACAGACATTGAAGAAGCAATGAACTTTGTGCAATCGATTGGTTATCCCGTTTTGCTTAAAGCAGCTGCTGGTGGTGGTGGTAAAGGAATGCGTATTGTTCGAAGTGAAAGTGAATTTGTCGATAATTTTGAATCTGCCCAAAGAGAAGCAATAAATTCCTTCAAAGATGGTTCAATTTATATTGAAAAATTAATCGAGAATGCAAAACATATTGAGATACAGATAATTGGTGATGAGTTTGGAAATTATGCCTATTTAGGTGAACGTGATTGTTCTGTTCAAAGGCGACATCAGAAATTGATTGAAGAAAGTCCTTCAACAGTATTAACTCCCGAAATAAGAAGTAAAATGGGCGAAGTAGCTGTAAATGCAGCCAAAGCTGTGAATTATGTGAATGCCGGTACGATTGAATTCCTTTTTGATAATCAAAATAACTTCTACTTTTTGGAAATGAATACACGATTGCAAGTGGAACATCCTGTTACTGAGCTTGTTACTAATATTGATTTAGTTAAAGAGCAAATTATGGTAGCATCGGGACATAAATTATCCTTCTCCCAAGATTCAATCAAAATTAATGGGCACGCAATAGAATGTAGAATTAATGCCGAAGATGTTTTCAATGATTTTATGCCTGATATTGGAACAATTACATATATGAATGAACCTAATGGAATAGGAATTCGATTAGACAGCGGTATCACACAAGGAAGCGAAGTTTCAATGTTTTTCGATCCTATGTTAGCGAAATTAATTACTTATGGCAAAGATAGAAATGAAGCAATTGAAAAAATGAGAAGAGCTTTAAAAAATTTCATTATGTTTGGGATAAAGTCAAATATTCCTTTTCACTTAGCAGTTTTGGATAATCCAAAGTTTATAGATGGTTCATATAGCACTAACTTTATTACGAATGATTTTAGTATTGATGAAATTAAAAAATTGACTGAGAGTGATTTGGAACATTTAGCTGCAATAATTGCTTATTACCAAAGTGAAATCAAGCACAAAATCAACATACCCATAAAAAATACTTCAACAAAAAGCAATTGGAAACAAACACACTTATTAACCAGAAAATTAATATAATTAGGAGCACAAAATGGAAAATTGTAAAGTAAAAATAAATGATAAATCATTTTCAATTGAAAGATCGCAAGATGGTAAAACAATTTTTGTTAATTCCAAACCATATCAAGTGGAATTAATCAAATCTCTTTCAAAAGATTATTTCTCATTTGCTTCAAATGCTCGAATAATGAAAGTGGGTTTTCAACCATCCGAAAATAATAATCTGAAAGTTTATGTAGATAATATCGAGACCGAAGTGGAATTGATGAACAAAACTAAGGAAATGATTAATAAATTAGGAATGAATATCGGTGGAACTGCAAATAGTGGAATAGTTCAGATTAAAGCACCAATGCCCGGCTTAGTTGTGAAAATTCTTAAATCCGAAGGTGATTTAGTTGAGAAAAATGAAACGCTAATTATTGTTGAGGCTATGAAAATGGAAAATTCAATAAAATCTAATTTTAAGGGTAAGATAATTTCCGTAAAAGCAAAACAAGGATTACCAACAAACAAAAATGATGTTCTGTTTGAATTAGAAATCCAGTCCTAAATAAGCAGCAAAGCTTAAATTCGAATATCCAAATACCCTTTGGCTATTTGATTTTGTGCTGTTGCTTGAATTTGCTGCGAAGGTGCCGCTGCAGACATCATTTGCAGTAATTGTTTTTGCAAATTGTTGTCTGTACCAATCACATCGCCTTTCATTGATTGGCGAAGCATCTCTGTTTGTAATTTCTGCTGAGGGTTGCTACCCTCTTTGTTCTCCTGAACTTCAGCAGTTGTTTGTAGAATCCTTTCTTGTTCGTAATTACTTCCTGTTTTAATTGCATCAATTGCCATAACTACCTCACTATTTACAATTACAAAATTAATAAAAATTTTGAATTTATATGTATCTTTTTTATAATTAACGTCACTTTTAATATTTTATTTAGTTTTTTATTAATTTTTTATGTTTTTTTACTAATTTTGAATAAAACAAGGATTTTAAATGACAAATAATTTACCAAAAATTGCGATAGTCGGTTATGGTGCAATGGGTAAAGTTGTAGAAGAGATTGCCAATAGAAAAAGTTTCCCTATTACAGCTATTTATGACATTGACAAACAACTTCAGAGCGACCCAAATCTAAATTTTGATGTAGCTATCGATTTCTCCACACCTGATTCACTTATGGAGAATATCAATTTCTTAGCTTCCAAACGAAAGAATATTGTGATTGGAACAACAGGTTGGTATGACAAAATGGACGAAATTCGTGCTATTGCTGACAAATCCAATATTGGTGTGGTTTGGGGTAGCAATTTTTCGATGGGAATGCAATATTTCTTCAGAATAATTCAAAGGTCTGCAATTTTGATGAAAAAATTAGACGAATTTGATGTAGGAATTATCGAAACACATCACAAAAAGAAGAAAGATTCTCCAAGCGGCACATCAATTTCACTTGCTAAGTATTTTCTTAACGAACTTTTCACTTATGATGGATATTCAACTAATCCTGATGAATGTTTGCACGATTCTAAGAAAATTCCGATTACATCGCTAAGATTAGGTGATGTTTATGGTGAGCATACCGTTAAAATTGATTCACCTTATGATACAATTGAACTTAAGCACGTTGCTAAAAACAGAAGTGGCTTGGCGATGGGAGCTTTGGAAGCTGCTAAATGGATAAACCGCAAACAAGGATTTTACAGCTTTAATGAGATTTTATCAAGTTATTGGAGCTAAACCTATTTTTTATAACTATATTATTGAAAATTTCTTTTTGTATTATTATGAAGTTTTTTGAAATTATCATTACAGATTTCTTCGGTTTTTTTTATTAATTTAGTATTTGAAAAATGAGTAAATGTGTTTATGTATAAAGTTTTAACTCTTTTTGTGTTTGTTTTCCTTATTGCTTCTTGCGAGGGCGATAAATTTTCGGAACTTATTCAATCAGCAAAATCTATTGATACTACTAAAATTATAACATATCCTTATAATGAATCCATATTCCCTTTGGATATTATTGCTCCAACAATTAAATGGAAGAATGAGGGAAATTCTAATGAATATTTAATTATAATTTCTTCGGAAAATTCTAATTTTAATAAAACTTATGTATCCGAGGGAAATAAATTCCGTACTCCAAAGGAAGATTGGGAAAATTTGAAGAAAAATCCTGAAGAAAAAATTCAAATACAATTAATCGCATTCAATAAAAATGATAAAAACAAGGCATTAGCCCAAGATAAAATTGCGATTTCTATTTCAAAAGATAAAGTGGAAGCTCCAATTATTTTCCGAACCGTTACATTACCTTTTAGTTATGCTGTGGATCATTTAGAAACTATTAAATGGCGAATGGGCTATATTTCTAACGAAGATAAGCCAATAACAGTATTGGAAAATCTTCCCGTTTGTGGCAATTGTCATAGTTTTTCGAATGATGGAAAAACAATGGGAATGGATGTAGATTATGGCAATGATAAAGGATCTTATGCATTATTTGATTTAAGTAAAGAAGTAAATCTTACAAAAGACAGGATTATTACTTGGACAGATTATAAAAAAGAAGATGGCGAGCAAACATTTGGACTTTTGTCTGCTTTATCGCCTTGTGGTAGATATTCGATAAGCACTTTGAAGGATAGATCAGTTTTTGTGAAGGTTGATAATGAAGAATATTCGCAACTATTTTTTCCAATTAAGGGAATTTTGGCTTATTATGATAAATTGACAAAGAAATTCTCATCATTGAAAGGAGCAGATGATAAAAATTATGTAAATAGCAATCCAACTTGGTCGCCTGATGGAAAAACGATATATTTTGCTCGTTCTAAATATTATAAATTGCCCGAAATTGAAAACACAATGACTGCAATTTTGCCCATTGAGTTGGCGCACGACTTTGTGGATAGAAAAAAGTTGTTCAAATATGATATTTACAAAGTGCAATTTAATGATGGGAAAGGCGGAGTTGCCGAACCATTGCTTGGTGCATCGAATAATGGAAAAAGCAATTATTTCCCTAAGATTTCACCTGATTCTAAATGGGTAGTATTCAATCAAGCCGAAAGTTTTATGTTATTAATGCCCGATAGCAAATTATATATAATGTCAGCGAATGGTGGCGAGCCGCGATTAATGAGATGCAATTTATCTAATATGAACTCTTGGCATTCTTTTTCTCCTAATGGAAAATGGTTATTGTTTGCTTCAAAAGAAAATGGAATTTACACGCAATTATATTTAACCCACATTGATGAAAACGGACAAGATAGCCCACCAGTATTGCTCGAGAACTTCCAATTTGACAAAATGGCTGCAAATATTCCCGAATTTGTGAATATAAAGGACAAATCATTTATTAAAATCAAAGAGAACTTTTTGAATATTGAATATTACGGACTTCAAATGGGAAAGAATAAAATTATGCAGGGCGATTTTGCAGGGGCAATTAAGGATTTATCAATTTCATTAAAGAATAATCCTAATGATTACGAGGCGTATAATATGCGAGCAATAGCATATTCCGAGCTTGGTAAAATTGATTCTGCTATTTGTGATTTTACAAAATGTATTGAGATAAATCCAATATTTGAAGCATATTTTAATTGTGGAGCAGCTTATTTTGCAAAAGGAAATTATGAGAAAGCAATATTTGATTTGAATAAAAGTATAAGCATTAATCACAAGGAGCCAAAAGCATATTATAAGCGTGCATTAGCCTTTTACAATACAGAAAATTACGAAAAAGCAAATGCAGATTTCAACTCCTATTTACAAATGAACAAAAAAGATTATCACGCTTATTTGGAACGAGCTTTAACAGAATTTCAATTAGGATTAAACGATAAAGCCTGTTCAGACTTGCATTTTGCAAAAGACAATGGAATAACAGAAGCAATTGAATTACTTAATCAATTTTGCAAATAAAGTTTGTAAAGTTTGTAAAGTTTGTAAAGTTGTAATGTTTGTAAAGTTGTAATGTTTTAATGTTTTTAATGTGAAATTATTCTTTCTTTAC